>NZ_JBFTOQ010000006.1:0-262117 GCF_056398045.1 Cupriavidus sp. 05L411
ATGCCGACCTTGGCACGGATGACTTTCTGTTCCTGAGTCATGGCGGACTCCTTGTGGATTCCGCCGCACACTGGCACTCCGGGCTACGCCCTTCGCACCAACGTGCGGCGGCATGGATAACCAACCACTGTCAGATTTAGTCTAGGCTAATACAAATCATACTCCGCGGGAAATCACCGTCGCCCGTGTAATCGGAGGTGAAGTTCGGCGCTATCCCGACAGGGCGGGGTCTTCGTGGACCGCAGCGTTCGAGCAAGACCTGATGCAGGATGTCTTTGGCTTCCCCCTTGCCGATTAGTTGGTTGTTCACTTCCGCCTATGCGACGATTCATCGTGATGGCGTCCGGCGTCAAGTTCAGCGCGATGGCCCGGGAGGGCATCTGATATTTGAAGGAGGCTTAGCGCGTTCGCTTATACACAAATGTCTGCACTGCCGCCCTCATCCCGTAGGCCACGCAGTGTTCTTGCTGCAACATGAACCTCTTTGAGTCCAAGCCAGATTGTTTCGACATCGGGTTCGCCATCGTGCTTGGGGCCGAGGAATCCGCCGAGGCGCGTGATCAGGCGCAGAATTTCATTGAGCTTCGGCGTTGCCGGTTGCCGTACTTTCGTCAGCAAGTAGGCACCCCGAATCGAAATGCTGACGTTGGGTTCCGGCCGAGACCTCTATTCTGTCTATTCCGCAGAGCTGCCGACATCTGCACCCGCCAACCCGTGGCCAGGAGGCAACCATGGATCGCCACGACTTTCTTGCCCTTGGCAGCGTGCTGCCGCAGATCCGGCTGGCGCTGGCTGAGCGCGGCATGGCGTAGAGCATGAGTCCACGGCCCGGGCGTATTTGGCGGCTTGCGCATCGGACGCGTGTGCGCGCGTAGCGACGTTTTCACCGCCGCCCGGGCAACCTTGATCCGGTGATGCTGGCCATCCTGCTCGAACGACAGGTAATTCGCCGTCCACACCATCTTCTCGATGTGGCGCGTCTCGATGCCTTGCGCGGTGACGGCACTGGCCGTTATGGGGGATGAGGGTGCCGAGTATTCCCTCCGTGGGAATATGGCGGGAATAGAACACCGCTTTGGGACGCACAAACAAAAACAGCGCCTTGGCTAAGGCGCTGTTTTTGCAAAGAAAATTCTGGGGTGGCTGATGGGACTCGAACCCACGACGACAGGAATCACAATCCTTGTTCAATTTTCATTGAAATCAATGGGTTAGGTTGTTTCATTGGAATTTGACCCACCCTGAAACCCGCGTCGCTTCGTGGTCATTTTCGTCAAGTTCCAACAAATTCAGGCTGTCGGCCGCACTTTTCTGACCCGCCGCCGGTCGTAGATTTTGGCCACCATCTTGCCGTCGGCGTGGCCGGTGGCATCCGTAATCCGGTCGTCGCCTTCCTCCATCCGATCGGTCACCGCGCTGGGTCGCATGTCCGCCAGCGTGAAGCTGCTGAACATGACACCACGCTCTTCCGCGGCCTTTCCACAGTACCCCATCAGGCGTTTCCAGATCGTGTTCCAGCCGCTGCGGCTGTACACCTGGCCGGAGGTGTTGCCGAACACGTAGACGCTCGCCGTGCGCTGGAGCGCCAGGGCTTCGTCGACTGCATGGCGCAAAGCCGGGGACCAGCGTACGACCTTGGTCCGTTGCATCTGCCCGGCCTTGCGCTTGCCTACGGGCACCAGCAGGCCGTCAGGCGTGATGGCCTGGCGCACAAGGCTGCGCATCTCCTCCGGCCGGCTGACCGTCAGGTAGGCCGTCTGCACGCACAGGGCGAGGATCAGGTAGCTGCCGCCGCGCACCCGCGCGATCTCGACGGCCAGCGCCACTTCTTCTGGCCTCACGTACTTCTGCCGCGGCTTGGTCGGGTTGTACTTGATGCCGGTGCACGGGTTCCTCTCCAGTTCGCCTAGCCGGCGCCCATACTCGAGCGTGGCCGACAGCAGAGCGACTTCCTTGTTGGCTTTGGCCGGTGCCCCCTGTTTCGCCCGCAGGTCCAGGTATCGGTAGATGTGATGCGGCTTGATCGCCGCCGGCTTCACCTTGCCGAACACCTTGCAAACGGTCTTGGCCTCGACCCGGTTCTCGGTCAGCGTTACCGCGGCCTTCTTCCTTTCGTCCGCCTCGGGCAGCCCTTCTTGCCAGCTGAAGTAGGCATCGAAAAGAGCCTGAGTGGTGCCCGCCAAGACAGCATCACCGTTCAGCTCGTCTGCGCGCCGGCGCGCCTCGCGATCGATCTCGGCCACGGCCTCGGCGTTGTTCCTCTGCGCGGACAGGCGGAAGGCCCATTTCCCGTCGGGCAGCTTGTAGCCATAGCTGACCTTGAACTTGCCCTCGCGGCGGTAGAGCCGGAAGGGCAGGCCGTCAGGTGTCTTGCGTCTCGAAATCATGCGGCTAGCGCTTCAAAGTTGGGTTCTTGTTCAGGTTCGTCGGTGCCGGTGGCCGACGCAAGGCCGGAGAGGCGCGCCTGGAAATATGCGCGGCTCACCTGCGGCACGCCGGCGATGTTCACCGCGAACGGCCAGCCGTGTTTCTTGAGCCAGCGCTTCATGCAGGTGTGGCTGCGAGGCTGGCAGCCAACGAGTTCGGCGAGTTCATTCACCGTGAGATACGTGCTCACCTCGGTCTCCAATCCGCCAAGCCTGGCGGGTCAATTCGATGATTCGTTTTGCGGCGACTTCCACTGCTTTCCTATTTCTACTCATCACATGGGTAAATGCGATTTACCCATGTGGTTGGTGTTTGATGGTCTATGGCATGAATGGCTGCGGCCGGACCCTGGCCGCGATATAGAGGGGATGCTTTGGACTGCCGTCCTGATTTAGCCCGAGCTGGTAGAGCAAGGGGCCGCGCCCACACATGCGGATGATGCGCAGCACCTCCGCCGCGCGTACCGGCGCCGCCTTGTGTGCGCCCCAGGCGCAGATCACGAGCGAGCAGCGATCAAGCGCGTCCATGATCGCGCCGTCGTTCCGGTCAGCCCGGTCGCCCAGCGGTGCCGGATGGGCCAGCAGGCCGTCCGGGTCAGTCGAGCGCAGCGGGAACAGATTCACCACTTCCAGGCGGCCATAGCGCCCGGCCAGCGCGCGCTGCAGGCAGCGGGTGATCGTCGGGTCGTTGACCTGGTGGTCTGCGGTCGACGGGTTGAGCATGATGAAGCCTAGGGCCGACCGGCTGCGATCCCACTCGCGCCAGAGGCGGTAGCGGTACTGCTCACAGTCGGAGAGGATGCAGCCTGCTTCGCCGTCGAGGGTCTGGGTGGTCAGGTGCTTCATGCTAGTTCCTCCCGGATTGCTCTAACGCGTGCGCCAGGTGGCGGGCGTAGGTGGAGACGGCGCGCCAATAGGCCGCCATCGGGCCTTTGCGACGACGCCAGGCCTGTTCGGCTTCCATGTTTGCCTCTTCGCGAAGTTCCCGGAAGACCGCGCTAACCGCGCGCCGCTGTTCCGGAGGAAGGCTCATGAGCTTCTTCGCTGCGGGGAGTTTCAGCAGCGGGTTGAGGTAGCCCATTACGCAACCCCCGTCGCGCTGGTAAAGAGGGCGGGGCGTCGTTTGGCCATGCTAGGATTTAGAAAGACCAACCGGAGTTGCGCATGGCTGCTAAACCGAGTCTCACGCGAGTTGAATATATCGAGATGGTGAACGAACGCATGCGAGAGCATCCGGAGTACACCAAAGAGATGTACGTCCACTTTTATCCGCCGGGGGTCGAACCTGAGAAGGCCAGCGGAATTTATATTGCTGGGCCCATCGCTGCGAGAGGGGTTGTGGCGGCAACGGACGCGAAGATCTTTGCCGAGTTCGATTTCGAGGGACTGCCGGCTCAGTAGCGCGGTTCTCGTTTTCACGACGCGCTCCCCGGGTAACCATCGTGCTGCACGCCGTCGAGCAGGCGGCCGGCGGCCTTCTTGCCGATCCTCTCGGCATAGTGAACGCGCTCGCCGTGGAAGCCGTGGCCGCCGGCTAGGTTGATCCAGCGACCCGTCTTCCGGTCCATCTCCGCGCAGCGCCGCCAATCAGGGTCGTCTCGGTCGCGGTCGTAGTTCATCGCGTGCTCGCCCCATTGCTTGAATAGGAACGGCACGCCAGCCGCCGTGCACTGATCGCGCAGGCTCCGCGCCCAATCCGGATGCATCGGGCGCGCGCCGGGGCCGCTCTCGCCGCCGACGATCACCCAGTCGACTCCCGGATAGCGTTCGTTGCGGCTGCAGTGCGGCTGGTGGTGCCACCGCAGCGCGTCGCCGAAGTAGCCGGGACTCGTCGTGTACTGGACTGCGGTCAGATCCACTGGCCCCAGCAGCGGCTCCATGCTGAGGAATCGTACGCGCGCCGGCACCGCCAGCAGCTTCGGGATGTCGCGGTCGGCCTCCTCCTGGTTGCAGACCGTGGCGCCGATCCAGACGTTGGGCAGGTAGTTGTCGCGCCATCCCTCGCGGCCAACTGTGAGCGCGCGCATGGCCTGCTCCAGCATCTCCGCAGCGTTGCCGATGCGCTTCGTCAGCAGCAGCCAATCCAAGTTGGGCGTCTCGATGATCAACCGGAGCAGGTCAAAGCGCCATTGCGCACTGACGGCGTTATCGAACACATCTGCCAGGCTGGCGCAGAAGACGCGCCGGCGGCGCCCATGCGCGGCGAAGAACTCGTCGTGCTGCGCATTCCAGCGTAGCGGCAGCTTCCAGTTGGCGGCGGACGTGCGGTGCCGGTCTTCTTTGGCGCCCCAGGTCACGCCCAGCGCACGGGCCGGCGTCGACACCTCCGCATAGCAGTGGTCGCATGCGGGCGAGACCTTGGCGCAGCCGATCCATGGATTGAAGGTGGCATCGGTCCACTCAATTTTGGTGTTTTCGCTCACGTCCTGGCCCTCCATGTTGATACCCCGCTAAAGAGGGTGTGGTAAGAACGGCGCACGGTCAGCGCGACATGGCGTTGCATACTAGGCTTGATATGGCAGCCGTTGAATTGCAGCGCACTCAGGTTTCGATAGGAGAAGAATTCCCCATGTCCATCGAAAAGTACCGTGGTTACGTAGTTGAGGGTTTTGCAAAGCCTGTGGAAGGCGGAATGTTTGAATCCCTGGGCCGGGTGAGTAGGGGCGACAACGTGATTGCCGAGTCCGACGTGCTTGAGTCTTGCGCGAGGTATGGGGACGCTCAGGCGCGGGCCATCCAATGGGCTCAAGAGTACGTCGATCGCCTGGAAGACCCGCGTTGAGTTCACGGCGGCGCTGCTTCGCACTATGGTGGCGCTGAAGAGGATGGGGCGTTCCTTGGTCATACTGTTTCCTCGAATTTGATTTGCCCAAACATGGTTAATGCGAGGCGACAGTGCTTATGGAAAAATTCGCCAATCTTTGGGAGGCGCGCATGTCGAACGAATGGGATTTCGAAGAGAATCACCACCGGTTTTGGACCGAAGCAAAGCAAGAAGCCGACGGCACTTTCACGGGGCGTGTGCATCTGGTCGAGATAGCGGATCTCAAGCGCCGGTTTGATCCGGCATGGACGATTCCTTTGCCCAGTACGACAGCACGTGCTGAAGATGCACTGGCGCAGGCGAAGGATTTCGCCATTCTGTTGGCGAAGTCCGGGGCGTTGCGGTTCTTGTAGGCGATTCACGTCGATACCTCCAGCATTCCTCCACCATTCAAGGAGACGCGATGACACCCGCCACCATTTTCTCCATCATTGAGCAGCCAGAAGACGGTTTCGACGGTATACGCTTTGTTGTTCGCGTTACCCAGCCTCTCGTTAAACAACGAACCTACCGTGGCATGGCCACGCGAAATGCTCTTCTTGAACTCGGCAAGGGCAACAGCGAAATTGCTGGCAACTACCAAGCAATCTTCGCCTTTCACAAGAAGAAATTTGAGCAACGGGCTGAAGAGCTTTGGAATAATCAGGAAGAGACCGTTGAATACGTCATTGATCAGACGAATGCCTCTGACGGCGGTGGATTCGTGAACAACGGCTAGGCTCATGGTGCCACCTCCGGCTGGACCACAGACAACGCCACTGCCACCGGCCGCACCCACACCGGCGTGGCCGACAGCCTGAACGTCTTCCCGGTCTCTGCTAGCAGCAGCGTGGTGTCCATCACCTAGGTTATGGCGCCATGGTGTCTTGGGAGCGCTCATGCCGCTTCTCCAAATAGTGATTCCTGAATGGGATGTGCCTTCCGTTCCCAGAAGACCAACGACTGGCGTGACTCGATCCGCTCGCGCATGACCTGCGCACGGGATTCCTTGCTGGCCGGTGTATAGGTGCCACGCCAGGCGCTATCGATGCCCACGTTCTGCGCGATGTTCGTGCTGTCGGCGCTGGCGAACGGGAAGCGGCTGAACACCTCGGGATCGAGCATACGCAGGCCGTGGAGCTTGCAGACCGGTCGGCCGCTGCGATCGCAGACCACGTCCATGGCCTCAGCCATGCGTGTCCACCACCGCGGTGTTCCGATCGTCGCGAACTCGCCCGAACTACCGAGGCAGACGCGCGGCCACTCGAGCGCGATGCGCTCTAGGCGGTCTAGGCTTTCATGCAGGTGCCAGACAGGCGCGCCCACGCCCGGCGCACGATCGCGCCAAGGCCACTCGGCCAGCAGCGCGTCGTTTGCGGGCTCGTCGCCATCGATCACATCCGGGATCACCGCGAAGTCGAACGAAGGATAGCGATGCAACTCGGCCACCCATTCGTAATAGGGCTGCCAGTCCGTAACCGGCGCGCCAGAGCGCCAGGCCGAGAAGGCGCCGTTGTCCACCGCGAACGATTGGGCCACGTCCAGGACTATGCCGAGTTGCTCCGGGTACCGAAACGACACGAAGGCATGGCCGGAGAAGATGGCCTTGGCCGCCGCGGTCGTCGGGGTGATGGGCATGCCATGGTAGTGGATCATCGGATGCTTTCCATCACGCTTTCGATGAAGACGCGCGCCGCTTCAGCATTGATGGCGTTTCCATAGGCGCGCAGTCGTCCCACTCGGCTGGCAGCCCCATGAGCCAGCGGCTGTGTGCCGGGTTCAACTGGCCGCCACTTTCCATCTCGGCACAGGAGCCAGTCAGCATCTCGCCAGAGGCCGTTAGTCGGGCCGGGCAGTCCTTGAGGAAATAGCCGGCCTGCATGCCAAGGTCCGTCACCGTTGCGTGCGTCCGCCCCATGGACCGCAGCTTGCGTTCCACATGCGCCTCCGGTGTCCCGCCCGGTTGATTCGCCGTCGGCGTGGCCCAGCCGGCCAGATGCACCGCTACGTCCGCTAGGCCAATCTGCGGGTCCGTCGGCTTTCGTCCGCTCGTGATCGGCGGACGCGGCTTGGCGTCCACTATCGTCGCGTTCGGCGTTGGCCAGCCCGACAGCACCACCGCATGATTGAGCGTGATGTTTGTGGTCGTGAAATTCTGTGAGGGCTGGCGCACGCTGTCCATCTGCGTGGGGGTAGGCCAACCCGCGATCTGTACCTGATCGTTCAAGTTCGCCATGCCGTGGCCCTGCGCCTTCTTCTCTGCGATGTACTCCGGCGAGTGCGCCGGGAAGTGATCCCGCGCGCAGGGCGTCGCCCAGCCGGCCATTGCTGAGGCCGTGTGCAACGAATGCCCGCGCGTGCCGCGCTCCAGCGCCCCCCTTCCGCCGGCCTGCTCCGAGTCCTGCCAGGTTGGCGTGGGCCACCCAGTAGGCTCGGTCTCGGATGTGCGGCGCACCGACGCCCGCAGACGGGAACGGCTGCGCCCCGAAGGCGTAGTCCACGGCTTCCATGTCATCGTGTACAAGGTCGATCCAAGGGTCAGCATCCTTGCTCGCAACCTGCTCTCCAAAGACGACTGCAGGGCGGCACTCGCTGATGAGGTGGTACCAGAACGGCCAGAGGTGCCGCTCGTCAGCAAAGCCAAGTCCTGCGCCTGCCGCGGAGAAAGGTTGGCACGGACAGGAACCAGTCCAAACAGGTCTGTCATCGGCCCAGTCGGCGCGGCGGAGCGCGAGCGACCAGACGCCCACACCGGCGAAGAAGTGGCACTGTGCGTATCCGCGTAGGTCGTCAGGTCGAACATCCCTCATATCCCTTTCGTCGACGTCACCGGCGGCGATGTGGCCAGCGGCAATCAGGTTGCGCAGCCACTGGGCTGCGTATGGCTCGATCTCGTTGTAGTAGGCGGGGGTCATGCTAGGATGCCTGCCAAAAAAGGGGGGGCGAAATGACGGAAATCAGGTATCGCTACTACGTAGTCACGTTGATAGCGATCTCGGTCACTGCTCTTCTTGGGTGGTTGTTCAGCCTGTGGAAGCCGAAGGACAGTGCAGAGGTGGCGAGCTGGGTTCAGGCAGTTGGCAGCATACTTGCGGTCGCCGTGGCCGCGCTCATACCGTTCATTCATACCCGCCTGATGGAAAGAAGGCTGCAAGCATCTCGAATGGAGTCGTTGCGGATATTGGCGAATCTCGCGGTGCACTTGATGTCGGATCTTCGAGCCGCGTTTGCGACTGAGGTGGCAATGTGGAACTACACCGCTTCGCGAAACCTCCTCGATTGGGATGAAGCCGCCGGCACACTCGCCACGTTCCCAGTTTGGGATGTCGCCGATGTCGATGTTGTGAAATACCTCGGGCCCATTCGTGATGCACTGAGAGTTTGCCGCGAGATTGCGCATATGCTGCCGCTGGAGGTGAACAGCCCGGCGTTCGGCAAGGCTCAGCTCGACGTGGGAGGGTCCCTTGTGAGCGCGCAAATTTGTGCCGACTGGATAGCGGAATTGGCTGGATTCGCATCCTATCGCGAAGGGAAATAGAGAGTCTTGATCGGGCCTGCTTACCGCGAGTGTCGTGTATAGATCCATGACCGTGCACTTCACACCCACAAGCCGCTCGAAGGTGCGCACGGCGGCCGGGTCCACGTCGATGCCGCCGATGCACTTCCAGGTGGCCACCATGTTGCCCACCTGGGAAGCGGCCTTCTTGAAGCCCTTGGCGCCGCCGCCGAGGCCGCAGCAGAAACCGAACGTCTTGTATTCGCGGCGGATCATGCGCGTGCCTCGTTGTAGGAGAAATTCTCGTTGTAGGAGAGCCCATTTCCTACATCCGACCTGCAACCCAATGCGTATCCTGAAGGAAGGCGAAAGTTGAATAGGAGAGCCTTATGAAGCCCATTCTTTTGCTGCTGGCCGCTTCCGTTGCGCTGCTGAGCGGCTGCGTTGTGGCCCCCTATGGAGATGAGCACCGAGGCGGCGGCGGATACTACGGCGGTGATGGCCGAGGGGACCACGACCGCGACCACGGCGATCGCCGGGACTACGGTGGTGATCGAGATCGGTGGCAGGGCGGGCCGCGCTACTAACGCCGAGTCAGTGAGGGCATGGGCAGTCATGCGCGGTCCTTTTTGTTGAGTGAGTAGGCCACGCACGCGCACGGCGGCGTGGTGTGCATCATGGTCGGCTGCTCGGCCATTTCGGCGCGGTCGATGCGCTCAATCTCGGCGAGGATCAGCGCACCAGCCTTCACGAGGTCGCGGCGGGGCGTGGTCGGCTTCCACCATGCCTGCGTCCACGGGAAGAAAGACGGCACCTCGTCTGCCCATGCTGCGCCACCGGCGTTTGCTGCATAGCAGCCGGCTGCGAGTGCCATCTCGCCATTGCCATGCTTGTCGTCGTGCTCTGGCGTCCAGCCTTCTGCCTCAACCTGACGGCCGCGCTCGGCCAGCACGTCGCGCGCCGCTGCGGTGCTGTCGTGTTTGTCCGCGCTGGGCTGCTCCTCGCCGCCAAGCGTGGCATTGGCGCGGTCAACCATTCGGACCGCCCAGCTATAGCCCGCCGGGTCGGACTTCTTGACCCAGTTCGCCATGACCCGCATAGCATCGCGCGATTCGAACAGCGCCTTGCGCAGTTGCTCAACGCGAGTCAGTACTTCCTTGCTGGGCTGCTCTGCGGCCAGGAGGGCGCGGGCTTGCCATACGATCCACGCATCTGCCTCGTTTAGGTCGTCAGTAACACTCTTTGGGGTCTGCTGCGCATACCAGTGGTTAAACGCGTCTCGCTCGTCATCGCTGGGCTGCTCTGCGGCCAATTTCGTCACGTCGCGAGAATGGTCGGCCAGGAGGGCGCGGACACGATGCATGTCTTCGATAGCGAACCAGCCGTCGAAATCAAAATCGAGATCGCCAGACAACAGGTGGACGCCATACAGATCGTGCAGTAGTGCCAACGTCTTGACGCTCGGTTGCGGGGCGGCAGGCGATGCTGCGAGCAGGCGACGATAGTTGTCGATGCTGCCATAGAACGGAATATCATCTTCATCGAACCCGAATCCTGCTGCCTTCGCCTGCCGGATTACCTCTGCGTTGGTAAGCACAGGCGATGCGCTCGGTTGCGGGGCGGCCTGGGCGAAGATGTCGTGCACGCAAGCCAGAAAGTTCTTTTCGGCCGCCACGGTATGCCCGGGCTTGAAATGACCCATCGCAATTTCCAGAATGCGCGCATCTGAAAGCCTCAGCGCCATCGGCTCGCTTTCCGGCTGCTCGTTGCGGAGGGCAGCGTCAAAGTTGACAGCCATCTCTTGCGCCTCGTTCAGCATGGCTACGCTAACCTCTTTGCCCCAGGCGTTCTTGATCGGATTCGAGCAGCACTGAGCGAACAGCGAGGTATGAGCTTTCTCAACGGCCGCGATCAGCTTGCGCAGCATTTCGCTGGCGGTTTCGGTTTGCTGGCTCACTTCGGTTCCTTGTTGTCGCCGGCCATCTTCTTGAGCAGGCGGTAATGGGCGTAGCCACCGATCACCAGGCAGATGAGCATGCCGGCGACGGTGACGACCAATGCAACTTGGCAGTTCATGCTGCCGTGGCGAGATGCCGCTTGATGCCGTAGTACACGGTGCGGCAGCCGGCCAGGTCGACGGCGGCGTTGTGCGCGCCCACCAGGTCGGTGCCGGTGAAGTGCCGGAAGGCTTCGCCCAGGTTCGGCGACTTGGGCGTGCGGCGGCCGGCAGCCAGCATCTTCTCGGTCGGCGGCAGGTTGATGATCTTGGTGCTCTTCGACTGCGTGCAGAAGGCGGGGGCGGTCTTCCATTGCTCGTGGAATCCCTCGTCGTGGTCGAGCTGGCGCATCAGCTCAATGCGCACCATCCGCATATCGAAGGACTCGTTGTGGGCGACGCGCAACTGCGACTTCTTCCACATGTCGATGAAGAGGGTGAGCGCCTGCTCGATGGGTACGCCGAACTGCGCGGCCTTCTCGTTGGTGATGCCGGTCAGCGCTTCGAGCTCTTCGGGGATGGTCCAGCCGTCGGGCCGGATCAACAGGTCCATGAAGGCCAGCGTGGTGCCGGTGTCTTCGTCGTGCAGCTCGGCCGCGATCTGCGTGATGTGCGGCTGGCTCGGGTCTTCGCTAGGCAGGCTCCATTGCGGCAGGCCGGAGGTCTCAGTGTCGTAGAAGAGGATGGGCGTCATGATGTCGTTCCTGTGGGGGTAGCGGTGGTGGGTGCTTCGATCAGGGCGGCTGGTCAGTGGAATGAGACGGCACCGTTCTGTGCGGCCATGTCGAAGGCGTTGCGCCATTCGGCGTATTTCTCGCGGAAGTACTCCGACTCGTGCGCATCGGCGCGCGCCTGGAAATTGGCGAAGTCCTTTGCGAGCTTGGCGCTCACCACCGGGCCGATGGTGCCTTCGCAGTCCGAGAAATTGATCAGCTCGTAGAAGGGGCCAGCGCCGGCTTTCCATGCACCAGCATCGTGGCGTTGCTCGACCGTGCCGAAGGATTCATAGCCCACGGCGGGGTAGCCGGCCAACTTCGCAAGGTCCTCGCGCCAGCGGTTGTATCTGCTGTACGCGCCACAGCAGAAGCCGTCGCATTCCTCTGCGCTATAGACGGTGCCGGCTTCGATGCCCTCCATGCGCCCCGGGAAATCGGGGTTCTCGCGGAACATGCGCTCGCCGTCGTCGTCGTGCTCTGGCTGGCCGTCGGCGTCCAGTTCCGGGTTCTCCACCTTCGTTAACCCGCGATATACAGTGATGTCCAGTCCCACAATTTCTCCTTTGCGCCGGATCTCGGCTAGTTGGTTGGCAGGCGCTGTCTCAGCGCCGCGCGGTCATGCAAAGCGCCTCAAAGCGGCGCAGGCCGGCTTCCCAGCCGCGCAGCTCGCCGCGGCCAACGATGCGTTCTGGGCGGGGCTCGCTGCTGCCCGGCGCGGCGACGAAGAACACACGGGTGGTGCCGTCGACGCCGCTGCGGATCAGCTCGTTTGCGTGCAGGTCGTCCAGCACCTCGCGCGCCTCGGCGTTGCTGCGCTTAAAGTTGTTCGCGATCTGCGTCGGCGTGAAACGCTGGCCGGTGCGCTCTTGCAGATAGGCCAGCACCGACTTGCGAGTGAATTTCATTGCGCGCGGCATCAGTGGCCCCCGCGTGTGGCTGTGATCTGGGTTTCGACCCACTTTTGAACCTCTTCCTCAATCCAGCCGCTGGCGCGGCCAAGCTTGATCGGGGAGGGGAACGTGTGTTCCTTGATGCGCTCGTAGATCGCGGTCTTGCCCAGGCCGACCAACTGGCTGACCTCGGGCAGTCGGATGATCCGGCGTTGTGCTTCGGTGTTCACGAGAAGTGCCTCCCATGCAGTTCGTCCAGCTTGTCGACCTGGTTGCCGGTGAGCTTCGTCACTTGGCCGGCATGCATGTGCTCGGCCAGCTTGCGCACGAAACCCTGTTCCCAGTCGTTCAGGTCCTTGGTGCCCAGCAGCCCTTCCAGGCGTTGGATCATCACGGTCGTGCTCACCATCACGCGGCCTCCCGCACGGTGCCCACCTCGCGGTCGGCGATCCAGAACGAGGCGATCGATTCCGGCAGCGCGCCCGGGGGCGACTTGAGGCTCATGAAGATCAGCGCGGTGTCGATCGCGTCGGCGGCGGCCAGGTCGTCGAGCCAATACAGCAGGCGATCGCGCTCGGGCCCGATCAGCACGTCCGCGCGATCCAGCACCAGCAGACGAAGGCCGGTCAGGCGCGAGATGGCCTCGGCGATCATCGCGTCGGCGCGCCAACGCTCGGACTCAGACAGCAGCGCATACGGGCGGCCGCCAGCGGCGGTGATGGTCATGTCCGCCTCGATGCCGATGCGCATCCACTCGGATTCGTTCGCGGCGGCGGCCAGACGCTCGTTGATTGGGTCCAGCGCCTCGGACAGCAGATCGGCGGGGATGCCGCTGGGGCCAAGGGCTTCCGCGAGCGCGTCCCATGCGGCCACGTCGGCGTGGTGTTGGCCGGCCCGCTTGGTGAGCTCACCAGCCTGGGCGGCGGCACGCTGCGACGCGCGGGCGGCGTCCAGATCCTTGCCGAACTGGGTGATGCTGCCCTGGATGGCTTCCAGGCGGCTCGCGATAGCCTGGCGTTCCACGTCGTCGGCGCTGTCGGTGGCCTCGCCAGCTGCCTGGTCCTGCAGCAGGCGCAGCTGCTTTGCCGCGGTGTCGGCGGCGTCGCGCTCGGCGGTGCGGCTCTTCAGCGCGTTTTCCAGCACCGTCAGGCTGCGCTCGTACTCGGGCAGGCGGCCAGCGGCCTCCGGATCGACCTTCGCCGACTCGTACTTGGCCAGCTGGCCGGCCAGGAAGAGCAGCATGGCGCCGCAGTCCGGGCAGGTGCAGGGCATGCCCGCCACTTTGCCGCCGGCGGCGTCGCGCAGGGCGGCCACCTTGGGCAGGAAGGCATCGCGCTCGGCCAGCGCGCGGGCGGCGGTGTCCTGTGCCTTGGGCAGCAGCTCGGCCTTGGCGCGCAGGTCTGCGATCTGGTTGGCACGCTGTGCGCGCTGGCGTGCCGCGGCGTCGATCTCGCCCAGCTGGCGCTGCAGCTCGCCGGCCTCGGTGGACAGGACCTTGATGGTTTCCTCGGACTCGGAGATCAGGCTGGCGAGTTCCTCGGGGTCCTCGGCGTCAGCCGGCAGCGGGGCGACCCAGCTGGCCGCCTTGACGCTGCCATAGGTCTCGCCGGTCAGCTCGCGCCAGGCGCCCTTCGCAGCGGTGGCCTTGCCGCCGGCTTCCTTGGCGGCGGCGTCGAAGCCGGCGCGCACCAGCGGCAGGACGGCTTCGATCTTCTTAGCGTTGCATTTGCGTGCCAGCAGGCGCTCCCGCACCTGGTCGGTGCCGATCTTCAGACCCATCAGGTCGAACAGGAACGCTCGGCGCTCTTTCACATCCATGCGGGCGAAGCGCTGGGCATCCAGCACGAACGGCGTGCGCGCGTCGGTGGGAATGCCCTTGGTGGCCTTGCCGGAGGGCAGCACGATGCTGTTTGCCTGTGGGCCGACAGAAACCACAATCGAACCAGATTCGGTTCCATCGCGCAGCAGCTTGGCGTATTCCTTCTTCAGGCCGACGCGGACGGTCTCCTCGGTGAGCGCCATGCGGACGGCTTCCTGAATCGAGCTTTTGCCGGCGCCGTTGGGGCCGCAGATCAGCGAGACCGGCGTGGCCGGGATGATGTCGGCTGCCCGGATGCCGAGGAAGTTACGGGCGTGGATGGCGGTAATGCGCATGGCGAGTTACTCCTGTTCCTCGGTGCTCTTCAGCACGTTGCGGTGGCCTTCGAGGTCGGGCATGCTCACGACGCCTTCGGCTTCCAGGTGCTCGATCAGGCGGCCGGCGCGGTTGTAGCCGATCTTGAAATGGCGTTGGATGAGGGTGATGCTCACCTTCTGCTTTTCGACCACGAAGGCCACGACCTGGTCGTACAGCGGATCGGCGCCGGTCTGCTCTTCGTGCCAACGCTTCCAGCCCTTGACCCAGGCGATGCAGAGTTGGCCGGCGATCTTCGGGCAATCGGATTCGGGCTTGCCTTCACCGGCGGCCTTGTGACCGGCCTCGTGCGCGGCTTCCAGTTCTTCCTGCAGGGGCTGTTGCTCAATCGTCAGCGGCGTCTCGGTGAAGGTGGCGTCGACCACGTTGTCGTCGGCAGGGGCGCCGTCGGTACCGGGCATGCCGTCACCATCGCCGTCGGTGTATTCCTTGCCGAGGTCAAAGGCGCGCTGGTCGGATTCGCCGCGGACTTCATCCATGCCGTCGGTGAACTCGTTGTCGCCACTCAGGACCAGCATCACGGCTTGGCCCTCGGCATCGACCAGGCCATGCAGGTTGGGCGCCGACTTTCCGATCTTGATCGTTGCTTGCGCGCCGCCCTTGAAAGTCACCTTGTCCAGGTCGCCCACCACCACGGTGCGGCCCTGGCTGGCGATCAGGTGGACGGCCATCTTCACGGATGTGTCGACGCGGTTGCGCAGGCGATCGAGGATGTCGTCTTGCTTCTTCTGCGACAGCTTCACCCAGGTGTCGGGCATCATCTTCATTTCCAACACAAGAGCGGACAGCAGATCCTTGCCCAGCGTGCCGGCGGTCATGTTCAGGGTGTTCTTGAATTCAGGCGATTGGTTCATTTCTGTGTCCTGTCAGGTGTTGGGGTGGGGTACTCGCTGCATCCGCCGGCCTTGCTACGCCGCCTTCCGGTCGGCGGCAGACTCCGTGGCATCCGCTTTCCCCCCTGATCGTTCAGTCGGCGTTGATTGGCGCGCGTGCGCGGCGGGCGGGCTGCGCGGCGGCGGCCTCATCCGGCGGCGCCAGCTCGCGCATACGGCGTGCCGCTACCGAGTTCAGCGTGGCCTTGGCCTTCTCGTCGGAGATCTGCTTGATGAGGCTGCGCGCATAGTCCAGGTCATCGATGGTCCTGGCGGTCAGCAGCTCGCGGTTCACATCCTGGAAAGTGAGGGCGGCTTCGCCGTCGCCGGTGCCTTCCTGGCCGACCTGTTGGCCTTCGTCCAGCGGCAGTTCGCGATCTGCCGCATCGTCGCCGGGGACATCCGCCACCTCGGGCTCGGCTGCAGCGGTGGCAACCGGATCGGGCTGGCGCTTGACCACGTCGGCGGGCTGTGTCGGCTGGGCGCGCGCGGTGTTACCGCGAAGGTCGTCTACCGAGGTGCTGGCCACCGTGTACGAGCCGTCCGGGTTCAGATCGATGATGTCCTGCGCTTCCTCGACGGATTGCAGGCCCATCAGCAGCTCGGGCGCATAGAGCTTCCCGAAGAAGCTGGCAGTGCGGTAGCGCAGCATGACCTCGTCCATGGTCTGCCACTTGCTGCCGTTCTTCGTGTACCAGCCTTCCTTGACGGCCATCTCGATCGTCACCGGCGGCGATTCCAGGCGCTCTTTGGTTTCGCGCTCTACCGCCCAGGCGATGGCGATCTTGTCGATGATGGTCACCTTCTTCGTGACGACATTGCGGTTGCCGTTCTCCCACACGGTTTCCACGCGCTCGACGGTCTTCTCGCCGAGCACCTTGATGTCGAAGCGCAGCGGCGAGAAGCGGCCGCAACCGTTCACGGCGGCGATGATCCACTGCGACGACCAGGACGGACGGCCCTCGACGATGTAGAGGTTCTGCATCACCATGAGTGGGTCGGCGCCCATGCGCTGCGCCATGTTGAGCGCCACCACGCTGTTCGCAATTGCGTTCGGGTTATCGCGCGATTCCTTCACGTTGCCGAACTTGTCGAGCTTCTCGATGACTTTGCGATAGGCGGCCGGCACCAGGGTGGACGACGACAGCAGGTTGGCGGCGCGTTGCATCAGCTCGAAGGATTGCGACGAGCCGAAGCCCATGGTGACGATGGGGGCGGGCTCGCGCACGGCGGGTGCGCGCATTTGTTCGAGGGTGGCGGTTGCTGTGTTCATGGTCGTGGTCTCGGTCAGCAGTAGGGGTCAGGACTTGTAGTGGCAGGTTGCGTGCCGCGGGCAGTACTTCGCCGAGCACAGGACGGATTTGCCGTTGCCGTAGAAGGCGCCGGAATGAATTAGGCGAGAGGCGTGCTGCAGTAGGCCGGGCTGCTCCTCGGTGCCCAGCAGCGCCGTGCGCGGCGACTCGATTTCGCCCACCCCCACGCGCTGCGCGGCGGCCGTCTTGCCGGTGTTCAGCCCGACGATCTGCGCGGGCGCGGTGATGGGGATGCCGACCGCGTGTTCGGCGAGCAGCTCGTAGACGCCCAGCTGCGGGCCGTGGCCGGCCGTGACCGCAATGCCGTCGGCGCCCACGGCGCGCCCGCCTGATTTGAGGTCGGAGATGCCCGCGCCAGCGGCGGTGGTGCGCACGCGGTCGGTGGTGCCGGTCAGCGCGATGCCCAGTTCGGGGATCTCCAGGCGCTCGCAAGCCACCTCGACGCCGATGTAGTGCTGGAGCGGCGCGATCTCGGCGCAGTAGCGCGAGTGCAGCGCCAGCCCGATGCGCTCGGCATCGTCCGGGTTGGTGTCTTCCCAGTCCACCTCGGCGCTCTTGTCCCGCAGCGTGGAGACCAGCGCGCTGGCGGC
Source organism: Cupriavidus sp. 05L411 (assembly GCF_056398045.1). Taxonomy (NCBI): domain Bacteria; kingdom Pseudomonadati; phylum Pseudomonadota; class Betaproteobacteria; order Burkholderiales; family Burkholderiaceae; genus Cupriavidus; species Cupriavidus sp. 05L411. The sequence goes on from NZ_JBFTOQ010000006.1 coordinate 17,297, forward strand.
GTCGTCAGCGGTGATCGGCTGGCCGTCCAGTTCCGCCTGGTCGAACGCGGCCGTGCCGGCATGGATCGACGTGCCTAGGTGAGCTGCCGGGCCGGAAGGCATGCGCATGCCCAGCAGGTGCTTGGCTTCCCAGCGCGCGGGGCAATCAAACAACTCGGCCAACGAGCTGGCGCGGATGGTGACGATCTTCATGGCGTGTTCTCAGCAGTTGTGGATGCGGGTCAAACGGCGCCGGCGCGGATCGCGACGGTCAGGTACCAGATGAAGCCGATGGCCAGGCCGTAGCCGATGGCGCCGGCCCACTGGCGGGCGCGCGAGCATTTCGCAACGGCCAACAGGGCGTTGGATTGGGGGTCGTAAGTCATGTCAGCTTCCGGTGGGCGGTGGGCTTGATGGGGCTGCTCTTGGCCTGGGCCGCGTCGTAGACGCAGAACAGGGCGGTCATGGCCACGGTGGTGCCGATCCATAGGGCGATCAGCTGGGCGACCGGGTGGCGCACGAGCTTGCGCAGGCGGCTCACGATTGCTGCTCCAGTGCGGCCAGCATGGCGTCGGCAATCTCAATGGCGCGCCGCGAGGCGAGCTCCGTAGTGCCGTTGCTGAACACGTCCACCAGCGCCGGGTTCGAGACGATGGCCTGCATGGCCTTGGTCGCGATGTAGGCACGCTGGGTCAAGCCGGTGCTGTCCAGATACATGCTGCCGACGAGCTGGCTCGTCTGCTCGTCGGGGGCGAGGGCGCTGTAGGGGAACGCCGAGTTGTCGCCTTTGCGCGTGCTCATGCTGCTTCCTTTGCGAGTTGAAGGCAGGCGGCCACGACGCGCCGGCACGTCTGCACATCACACCATCCGATGTGGCATTCCCCGACGTTCGCGATACCGAGCGCGCCGGCCAGCCAGGTGTAGGCTTCCGTGCGTGACATACGACTGCTTTTCCACAGTGGGTTGAAAGCCGCCTTGGCCTGCTTCCGGGCTTCCCGTGTGGGCGCATCGGCGAGCGTGCCCAAGGGGATGCCCGTGAAGGGATGCATGCCTACGTAGGCGCCGCAGTCATCGCCCATGCAGAGGTAGGCCCACGGCCATTCGCCGTACTCGCGGCCGTAGATCATCTCGTTGCTCACGATCTCGACAGGCTCACCGCAATGGCAGCACTTGGTCGGCGCCGGCAGCGGGTTGAGCACGCGCGCAATGGCGCGGCGCGAGGGATTCCAGGGTGTCTTTGCTTCGCTCACGCTGCAACCCCAGTGCCGTTGAACAGAAGGCGGTTCGGCGTGGCCTGGCGCATCACGCGTGCTTCGGCGGCGCGGTCGCGATCCATCTCGACGCTGGCGCGCGCCTTGGTGACCAGTTCGTCGTGCAGGTCGGTGTAGTGCCCGAGCTGGACGATGTCGTGGTCTTCGCGCGTCATGCCCGAGTAGTCGAAGTTCTCGATCTGCAGGAATTTCGCCAGCGCGTCGGTCCGCTCTTGCGGAGACAGGTGGCTGAGGATTTCGGCGGGGCCCATATGTGCGGCCCCGATCAGTAGCCGAGCAGGTCGCGGGCGGCGGCCACGGTGGCCGGGATGGTTTCCTTCACCTCATGGGCGACGCCGTTGTGGCACTCGATGCTGGTGACCGTCAGCGTGCCGTCGGCGGTGTTGAAGGTCGTCAGGGCCGGACGGTCGTGCAGATCAATCCAGGCCATCAGGCGGACTACCTGGGGTGCGGCGATACCATGGCATTCGTTGTGCGTAAGGCGGGTGGCGGTCATTTCTGTCTCCGGCGAACCGCTGTGAACGTCAGCGGTGTATGAATACTAGCGATGCTAGTCATTCATTTCAATAGCTAAGCTAGTCGCGTTTGATTGTTTGTTTTAATAGCTGTGCTAGTTTTGATAGCGGGCGCCTGAATCCCGTGGTGCGCGAGGCGAAAAAAAACCGCCTCGCGGCGGTCTTGCTGGCGGCCTAGACTGGTCTGGGGCGACCTTGGGGGAGGTGGGATGGAACCGGATGACGTGATACGCCAGTTCGAGCAGCTGGCGCTGGATGAGGAAATCGAGCTACCGATCGACGATGCGATAGCCGGCCTGGCGGTGCTGCTGGCCGATCCAGCTATTCAGGGGAAGGAGAGGGTATTGCTGACAGATGTGGGGGCGACCCTATACCGGCTGGGGCTTGATGCGGGAGTGAGGGCGGTGCTGGGGCGGTGATGCCGGATCGTCTCAGGGCACGAGTGGCGCACTGAAGTTTTCTCGGGCGGGGGACGCAAAAAGCCGCCTGAATGGCGGCTTGCGGGAGGGCTTTGAGGAAGGGGGCGCCTGTGGCAGATCGGCGACAGGAAGTCGCTCTAAATCCTTCTGGTACGGGTTAGGACGAGCGAATCTCAGTCCTCCGAATCCTACGATAGTAGGGGAATTGACTTGGATAACGGTCTCGAAAACACTGCTCTAGGAGGTCAATCAGCTCCTCTGTCGCCCACGAAATACCTTCGAGGATGTCACTCTCAGCCGATTGCCGATGGAAGGCGCTCTTGGTGAAATTCTCTAGGGAAATCGATTGGCGAAGCCTAACTATGCCCGGGGCAAACTCCTGGTCATCAAAAAAGCGGAGACGCAACAAGCGCCGCTCCAGAGAGTCCAACAAAGACAAAGTGCTCCGAGCTAAATTTCCATCAAAGCGGCGAGCGCAGTGGAAGCTGTGTGCAATAACTTCTAATTCGTGTAGTGCTTTATAGGTCGCATCGAGCTCTGTTCGGACCTCTTTTTTCCGTTCGCGGGCCTCACCCAAAAAGTGAACGACCACCCACCCAGCTATGACTAGCAGCCATGTTATGAACTGGGGCCAAACCGGAGCTTGGCTAACTGGCACTATCTTGGGCCACCCGAAAGTCTTGGTTTTGCGTCGGAGATATAACCGAGAATCTCAGTGACCAAACTTGCACGTTTAGAGTGCAATTTTAGGACTTTGAGTGCCCTCTCTTTCGTAGTTCGACACTCCCGGATCAGGCCCCCAAATGCTTCTTCGAGAAAAGAGGAGCCATAGGCTCGTGCGCCATCAAGTTCGATGACGATGTCGTCCTCGACGTTGATGATAGGGACCAGCATTTCCTCGCGGAAACGCTCGCCGCTGTAGGGGCCATCGGATAGGTAGCGGCCGGCCGGGTATCTTGAGAACTCGTCGGCGACGCGGATCGTTTTCATCATGCTTGCCTCAACGGTATCCGCCATTGGATCAGTGTTCCGAGGATGCTATCACGGAAATTATAGGTGCCAGTCTTGGCTCGTTGCTTGTAGTAAACCCCTGAATTGCTATGGATCGTGAGGTGACTGTCTTCTAGTTGGTTCACAAAGTCCAGGAGCTGCCAGAGCCCGCGACCACGACCATCTTGGCCGGTGCGCGTGGCCCCGAGTTTTACTGCTTCGGTCAACACATCGGCGTCCTTAGTCTTACCCAGGGAGGTTAGCCAGTTCCAGATCGTGGGGTGTTTGAACGGGAACGTGCGAGGAATTCCAACGCCGAGGTCACATAGCACCACATTGAGATAGCCCTCTTTTGCCGTAGAGAACATCCACCACTGCTTCTGCGAGATCGGAATCAAACCGTCATCACGGGCCCCATCGTATGCATGGTGTATGACATTTGTCATTGCCTCCGTCATGCCCACGTAGAGTGCCTCGTGAAGGGGCTGTGCCAAGCTCCCCTCGAACGGAATCCCCACGACATCCTCGTAGCGCTCGCCATCTACCGAACTACCTGTTGCAAAGTTCCAGTGGATTACGTCCGCACGTGACGGCGTGATCTTTTTTCCGCAACCCAGCAGGTCGAGCAAACCAATCTGTTTGAGTACCTCTGCGACTTTCGAGTTCGCTGGGAGTCGGCATTTGATCTTCACCTGCGGATAGTCAAAGCGAAGCCGCCGGACCTCCGCGTAGAGAAGCAGCATGCCATCGGCAAATGCCTTTCGCGTGCGGCTGAAATCCAAGACTGTGTGCTTGCCCTCCGTGCCAACGGTTTGCCGGAGGGATGCTATCGCAGAGAGCAGGCCCGCCCTCATCTCCTCATGATTAATCCGAAGCACCTCCGGAACTTCGACGGATGGCCACGCCCTTGGCTTTGCCTTTGGCGTCGCCTTTAGCTGGTGGCGGAGAGGGGCAATGGACTTCGAGGGGAGGCGGGAATGCCGATCAAGAAATAGCTTTCTTTTGTAAGGGAGAAGCTTCATAGGTTTCAGTCTGGCCGCCAGGCCGACGTCTTCACAATGCCCGCGACATAGTGCATCCGCTCGATCTGGTCCTGAGGGACCCGCAGCATGCCATGGCGCTCGTTGACCGACGAGAGGCTGACCACCCCATCGCGCACGTAGGCCAGTTCCTTCACCATGACGCGGCCGTCCTGTGACTTCACCAGGACCTCGTCGCCGTTGGTCACAGTGCGGTTCGGCTCGATCACGACAAATTCGTTGTGCTTGATGCGCGGGCGCATGGAATCGCCATTGCATCGAAGAGCGTAGGCATCGGGATCGTTCGAGGGGAACGTGAGAAAGCCATCGCCGTGCCCAACTGGATACTCGATGTCCGAGAAGTGGCCGTTGTCGCCAAGTTGTGCCATGCCAACAACTGGAATGCGCCGGAAGCTGTTTGGGGGGATTTCAACGATGTCGAAGGCGAGGCTAGGTTCGTCGAGCTCTGGCTCGACTTGGCCGGAAAGCTTGCTATCGCCCTTGCCGTTCGCTAGCCATTTCGGGCTGTAGCCGTACGTCTCCTGCAACTTCACGATGTGGTGAAGTGGCAGTTTAGTGCCATCGCCCTCGAGCCATGCACGAACGACGGCCGCCTCGACGCCCAGTACCTTGGCGAGGGCCGCGGGGTCGAGCTGCTGCTCAGCCATTACAAGAGTCAGCCGGTCGACAGGGCGCCCGGAATCCCCTGAGGTAGGCGCAGGTACGGGCACTGCTTCGGTGATCGAATTGGACGCCCGCCGGATTTCCTCCGCCAGGCGCGGGCTGAACGTGTCGACGTCAACCCCCAAGCCCCGGGCAAAGCCGGTCGCGGCCTTGATGTTCAGCGGGCGGCGCGCATTCAGGTACTGCCAGACCATGCCTTGACTGCCGATTTCAAACCGGCTGCCGAACTCCTCCTGGCTCATCCCGCCCTTGCGTTCGTTGTATAGCGCCTTCAGTCGAACGGAGTCTTCGACTTGCCACTGCTCCAGGGAGTTACTTGCTCGCGTCATGCGCGCGAGTTTAGCAATGCTATTAGATTCCACAACGAGCATAGCTATTCCTTTTTTCACTAGCTATGCTAGTATTGTGTTTATGAAACTCGCCGAATACCTCGACTCGACCAAGACCAGCCAGGCGGCCTTTGCCAAGCTGCTCGGGGTCTCCCAAGGGCTCGTCTATCAATGGATCGCCGGGAAGCGCCCGATTTCTGCCGAGCAATGCCCGGTGATCGAGCGCATTACTGGCGGGGCAGTGACGTGCGAGGAATTGAACGGCAGGGTCGACTGGGCCTTCGTGCGAGCCTCGCGCGTCGGCGCGCCGAGGGATGCGCCGTCGAAACGGTCGCGAAAGCCAAAGGCCGCCACCCACGAATCCCATCCCGAGGCCGCTTAAAAGCGACCCGACCAATACGACCTTTGCCGCGCCTCTCGGCGCGCCACAACTGAACGGGCTGCGGCCCGACCGGGGGAATCACCATGCTGCGACGTACGCAGATGGCTGCACATGACCGAAGCAGGCGCGACCGCGCCGGCCGGGCCGCATCCTGCAGGGGCGCTCGGTGATGGCATCCGTTTCCCATGTTTCCCTTTTCCTGCCGGCGGCCTCGGCACGCCAGCTGCGTTGTCTTGTTGGATTGAATCTTATGGAACGGTTAATGCACACGGGAGCACCGCATGCCTAGCCTGGAATCGATGGTTTTGAACCGCGTTGCTCCCATGACCCAGAAGCGCGTCGCCGAGCTGATCGGCGTCGAGCCGACGAACTTCTCGCGCTTCCTGAACAACAACGGGCACAGCCTGCCGTTCGCGAAGATCTGCCAGCTGTTCGAAGTACTCGAGCTGGACGTGGTCGCGCCCGGAGACGGCAGCACGGTCTGCCTGCCGCGCGCCGAGTACGAGGCGCTGCGCTGCCTGGCCAAGAAGGGATTGGAGGGCGTGTGATGGACGACCTGATGATGGGCTGGGTGGCGCTGGTGATCGTCCTCGTGGGCGGCCTGGTCCTGTGGACGTGGGGAAACAAATGAAAGTCCTTTTTCTCGACATCGATGGCGTGCTGAACAGCCGGCGCACGCTGATCGCGCACAACGGACTCCCACACGGGTTCACGCCTGACGATATGGGGATGTTCGACCACGCAGCCATCGGCCTAGTCCGCGACCTGTGCAAGCACTCCGGTGCGGTGGTCGTCCTCTCGTCGGCTTGGCGCACGCACCATCTCGTCGAGGAGGTTGCGGTTGGACTTGGTCTTCCGGTTATCGACCGCACACCGAGCCTCGCGGGCAATCGAGGGCAGGAGATTGCGGCTTGGCTCGCCGAGCATTCCGCAGTGATGGTCTACGCGATCGTCGACGACAACAGCGACATGCTGGAGTCGCAGCGTGCGCATTTTGTTCAGACGAGCGAGGAAGAGGGGCTTTCGTACCGTGACTACGTGGCCCTGAAGCGGATTCTGAGTGGCGAGGATGCCGGCTATTCGCACAAGGCGTTGTTCTGGGAGGAAGCATGAACCCGAGCCTGTACTGCACCAACTGCTCTGCGACTGACCATACGCTCTCGCGGTGCCCCTGGCTCCGCGGCGTGCGGATTGCAAGGCCGGCATGAAACGCAATATGAGCCGATGGGAAGTCAGGCGCATCGTGCTGAATGTGATCGTCGACGGCCCATTCGAGCGCCGTCAGTTTGAGGATCTCGTGGAGTTCGCATGGATGACAGTGCTTGGGCCAATCGGCCTTTGGGCATGCGTCATTCGCTGGGCCTACAGGTTGGCAAGGCTCATTGCCGTCCCCGTGGCTTTCCCGGCGACAGTGTTCTATTTCCGACGTAAGCGCGTGAAGCAGATCAAGGCAAACCGCGCAGCCCGGATCGCGAGGCCCCAATGACGTTCACCTTAGACGCATGGCAGATCCTGGCGATTGTGCTGCTGTCCGGCGTCTCGGGCGCGGCGGCGACGGTGATGTTTGTGGCGTGCTACGCGGCGCGTCGGCAGGCTCTGGAGGGATAGATGACACCACATAAGCAACTGATCTCGCACGACCCCGAGCACGGGTTTTGGGGCGACTGCTGGCGGACCTGCATTGCCTGCCTGCTCGACATGGCGCCGGCAGAGGTGCCGAACTTCGCGGCGGGCGGCGACCAGGAGGCGGCGGACGTGGCGTGCCGCGCCTGGCTCAAGGCGCGCGGCTACAACCTGGTCAAGTTCTGCATGTTGGCGGAACACGCGCACGCAGCGGCCGATTGGTTCGACGACACGCTGTACATCCTCTGCGGCGCGAGCCCGAACATCCCTGGCGTGGCGCACTGCGTGATTGGGCGTGGGGCTTTCGAAGTGGTATGGGACGTCGCGCGGAGCGGTGCAGGTCTCGCCGGTCCGTGGGAGGACGAAATCGGCCAGCGGGTTTACTGGGTCGAGTTCATTGTGCCGCTGCAACAAGCGGCGCTTCGGGAGGCCGCATGAAGGTAGCGGATCTGGAAGGGGTGATGTTGGACTACTGGGTAGGGAAGGCTGAACGCATCGTCCCGGCCAGCCTGCGGATCGCCCAGCCGCAGAATGTTTGCGAGTGGCGGGAACCCCATAGCGGAACGTGGCGGCGGTGGACCCCGGCCACGAAATGGGCGCAGGGCGGCCCGCTCATCGAGCGCGAGCGCATCACGTTCGCGCAAAGCGGCTTGCGGTGGTCGGAGGAGAAGCAAGACCTAGAGGCGATCGTGCCGCCGCTTTATGTCGCCGCAATCGGGAGGGATGGCCGAATCGTTGGTGAAGGCAGGGGGCTGACACACCTTGTCGCCGCAATGCGCGCCTACGTCGCATCGAAGTTTGGCGAAGAAGTCCCGGAGGTGTCCCTGTGAACTGCAAGCCCGGCGATCTTGCCTATATCGCGCGCGACGACTTCCCCGAGAACATCGGCCGCGTCGTCGAGATACTGCGCCCCGCGATGCTCGACGGTACCGAAGCGCCAGGGTTCTGGTGGGAGGTTCGCGCAATCGGTGCGCCGATGCCCACCCTGTACCACGGCGAGGAGGAGTTCGCGGGATATGTGAACGAGATGGAATCCTTGGATGCCGACCTGCGCCCGATCAGCGGCGTGCCGGTTGAGGATGAGGTTTGCGACGAGGTGACGGCGTGACGGACTGCCTATTTCGAGCCCTGAACCGAACCATGGCCGAGGGCGTTAGACAGGGCTTTGTATTTCCGGTACGCATCCGAGTATTGCAGGTTCAATTGCTGAAGATGCGTGCCGTCTACGCCGCCCAGCCTGTACCGCTCCTTCTCTATCTCAAGGAGCCGCAGCGCCTCATCGCACTCTTTTTTCAGCGCATCAAGGAGCTTTTTATCTCGGTTCGCACGGCTCATGTCAGTCTCTCTGGTCGTTGGTCGGAAATCCTAGCATGTTGACCAACTACTGCTACCAAGGCGACTGCTGCGCCGTCATGCGCGACCTGGTCGCCGCTGGCGTGCGCGTGCAGTGCATCGTCACCAGCCCGCCGTACTGGGGCCTGCGCGACTATGGCGTGGCCGGCCAGCTCGGGTTGGAGCCGACGCTGCGCGAGTTCCTGGACAGCATGGTCGAGGTGTTCGACCTGTGTCGCGAGCTGCTGGCGGACGATGGCACGCTGTGGCTGAACATGGGCGACGGCTACGTGCCATGCCGCGCGGCTGGCGTAAAACCCAAGGACGTCACGGGCCAGCCGTGGCGTCTCGCCCTTGCGCTACAGGACGCGGGCTGGTGGCTGCGCCAGGACATCGTCTGGCACAAGCCGAACCCGATGCCTGAGAGCGTGCGCGATCGCTGCACGAAGGCCCACGAATACGTGTTCTTGCTCACGAAGTCCGAGCGCTATTTCTGCGACTTTGCCGCCATGCAAGAGCCGGTCAGCGGCGGCGCGCACTCGCGCGGCGCGGGCGTGAATCCGAAGGCCGATATCCCGAGTGGCTGGGACACGTCCGCCGGTGGCCACCGCGCGCTGAAGGGCAGGTATGCCGGTACCGGCGTTGGCTTCGGCCGCGGCTATGACAAGGTCGCGAAGCCGCGCGCCAAACAGAATGCCTCTTTCGCAGCGGCTGTGGCGCCGCTGGTCGACACCCGCAACCGCCGCAGCGTCTGGACCATCCCGACGCAGTCCTATAGCGAAGCCCACTTCGCCACATTCCCTGAGGCGCTGGTCGAGCCCTGCGTGCTCGCCGGCAGCCGCCCCGGCGACATCGTTCTCGATCCCTTCATGGGCTCGGGCACGGTGGCCAGCGTGGCGCAGCGCCTGGGCCGCCGCTGGCTTGGCGCCGAGCTGAACCCCGAATACATCGCGCTGCAGGCCGAGCGCACGCGCCAGCCTGGGCTGGTGCTGGAGGTTGCTGCATGACATGGACCCACGACGCCCTGCAGGAAGACCTGGCGCAGTACCTGCGCGACAAGACTCAGCGCATGGTCTGGACGAACATGCAGATGGGCCCGGTCGGCTCGCCGCGGCCCGACGCTTACAGCCTGCCGTTCAGCTTCACCCGCTTCATGCCGCTGGCCTACGAGGTGAAGGTCTCCGTGGCCGATTTTCGCCGGGACGTGACCGCCGGCAAGTGGCAGAGCTATCTGCGCTATGCCGCCGGCGTGACCTTCGCCGCGCCGGCGGGCCTGATCACCAAGGGCGACATTCCCGAGGGTTGCGGCCTGCTGTTGCGCAGCGAGGCAGGCTGGCGTGCTGCCAAGGCGCCCACGCTGCGCCCTGTCGAGAACCTGCCGCTGGAGGCCTGGATCAAGCTGCTCGTCGATGGGCTGGAACGCCAGGCGAAGCTGCGCTATCCGCAGGCGGCGGACGAATATGGGCTGATCCATCGCGTCGAGCAACGCCTCGGCAAGGAAGTGTCTCGGCTGTTGCACGACCGGCGCGCCGCGCGGTACCGCTACGAGTCCGCCACCGAGAGCCTGAACAAGAGCGCAAAGGCGGCAGAAGCCGAATACCGCAAGACCCTGGACGAGGCGCGCAAGAACGCCGAGCGCGACGCAGCGCGGATTGATGGCGCACGCGCCGAGCTGGCGCAGGCATTGGGCCTTCCGTCGGACGCCAGGACGTTTGAGATTACCAACGCCGCGCAGGCAGCAGCGCGGCGGCTGGACGCGGATGCTGAGGTGCAGCGGCTGAGAAGCCTGTTTGAGCGCGTTGAGAGCGCCATAGCGAGCGTGGACCGGCCGCTGCCGGAGATTGCGAGGGCAGTATGAATCATGAACACCAACCGTTAACACCATCCGACTGCGACTTGCGAGATTTCCAGTTTATGCCGCTCGACGTGGTACGCCTGCGCGACAGCGACTTGGCCGCGCTAGAGGACCCGGCCGCGTGCTGGGCCGCTGTGCTGCTGTGGTGCGCCGCGTGGCACCAGTTGCCGGCGGCGTCGTTACCCGATGACGACCGCGTGCTGTCGCAGCTCGCTGGCTTCGGCCGCGTTGTGAGGGAATGGCAGAAGGTCCGAGAGGGGGCGCTGCGCGGCTGGATCAAATGTAGTGATGGCAGGCTCTATCACCCCGTTGTGGCCGAGAAGGCGCGCGAGGCCTGGCATAGCAAGGTAGAGCAGCGCTGGAAGACCGAGTGCGCCCGCATCAAGAAGCACAACCAGAGACATGGGACATCGGTTCCTTTCCCCACGTTGGAGCAGTTCATGTCCTCGGGACGTTCTCGTATTGTCCCTAGGGACAAGCCCGATATGTCCACCGGGACAGAGGATGATTGTCCCGGTTTTGTCCCTCGGGAAACGTCATCCAAGGGACAGGGAGAGGGACAGGGACAGTTAACTAAAAGCAATAGCGGCGGCGTAGGTAGTTCGAACGTGGTGGACCCTGTGGATAACTCGGCATCGCCGCCGCCGCTTTCCGCCGATGAAATCGGCAACCACCTGTTGCAGCTGGAAGCCGAGCGGGGCAAATCCCTCGCCCTGTCCTCGCGCGCGCACGAGGCGTTGCTCCGGCTTGCGGGCCGCCACATCGCCATGCCCGTGTTGCTCCGGGCTCATGCTCTCGCGTGCGCGCGACGGGCTGCCGACCAGGACGCGTCCCCGGTGAACCCGGGGTTCCTTGAGCCGTTCGTGGACGAGGCGCTGGCCGAGCTGCGCAGCGCGCCGCCGGCGGCCGGCTGGGACGAGACTCGCGATGGCGTTCGCGCCAAGGCCGCAGAGCTTGACGTCCCTCCGCAGCCCGATGAAGAGCCGTGGCACTGGTTCCGGCTGCGCGTCATCAAGGCCGCGGGCGACCCGCACCTGATCGAGCGCGAGGTCAGCAAAGCCGAGCGGATGAACCCGAACGAGCACGAGCGGGTGTACCGGCTCATGTACGGCGTCGCGCCGGGGCAGAGGGCCGCATGAGCCCGCTCGAGCAGTGCGACCTGTGCCGCCGGCAGGGCGGCCGCCTCGACTTCAACCACGTCTGCTGCCGCGTGCGCTTCCTGCTGAAAATGCCCCACGTCGAGATCCGGCGCGCATGGATCGACTACTGGCGCAAGCGCGACGGCGACACCATGGCGACGGAGATCGAGAACGAGGTCAAGGCCCGTTGGGCGGAAAGGAACCGAGCATGACGACATCGCTGTTCGACGGCGCGCCGCAGCTGCGCCGTGTTGAGTTCTCGGTGCCCGGGCAGCCGGTGGCCAAGGGCCGGCCCAAGTTCTCGCGCCAGGGCGGCTTCGTGCGGACCTACACGCCCGAGCCGACCGCGCGCTACGAGAACCTGGTCAAGCTGGCCGCTACCGCCGCCATGGCCGGTAAGCCCCCCATCGAGGGACCGGTGGAGCTGTGGCTCGACATCAACCTGCAGATCCCGAGCAGCTGGTCGAAGAAGCGCCAGCAACTGGCCGCCGCGGGCCAGGTCGCAGCAACGAAGAAGCCGGACGCCGACAACGTGCTCAAGGCCGTCAAGGACGGGATGAACGGCATCGTCTGGGTCGACGACGCCCAGGCGGTCGAGTACCGCATCAGCAAGCGCTACAGCACCGCGCCCGGTGTGTGCGTCAGCGTGGAACAACTGCCGCTGCAAGCGGCTTGAAGGAATGAAATTGACTGGGGAAACCATGACCGAAGAACGCCTGTTCGACAGTTCTCACGCGGCGCTCGTGTTCGCGTTCAACTTTTCCGGGCAGCAGTACCAGGCGTCGGCGATGAACAAGGCTATKACGCCGCAGATCGGTTCCGGCAAGGGGCTGGTCGGTGTCGACGGCGCGGCGCAGGCCGGCATGATCCGTCGAGAATTGGGTACGCTGCCGCAATTGCACCAGGCCGTGCTGACCGCGCGCGTTGCGCCGCGCGACGTGCCGTGCGAGTGCGGCCGTGCCTGCTGCGTGGGGAAGCAGCTCAATGCCGAGTGGGCTGACGCCATTGTCTGGCTGACCGAGCGCGCCATGCAGCAGCTGTCCGGGTCGTTCTCGCACTACCGCGTGCGTCGGTCGATCCTGGAAAAGATCTTCGGGGTGAAGGTCAATCTGGCCGACATCGCCGAGGCCTGCGGCGCGCACCGCAACACGGTCAGCGACCAGAACGCGAAGCTGAAGCTGTGGATCGAAGGGGAGAGGGCGAAGAAGGGCGGCCAGTTGAATGCCGCGCCCGGGGTCGAGGCGGTCGCCTGGATGGCGATTGACGGTCGCCTGAAGGCCGCGCGGATGGTCGGCGTCGAGGAGGCTGCGTAGGGCCGTTTTCCGAGTTTTTCTTGACAATGTGCAAATCGTGCACAAAAATGGCTCGTATTCGATACACCTGCGAATTACGTCCAAGGCCCGCGCAAGCGGGCTTTTTGCTTTTTTGGAGCCCGCCAGGTTCAGCCTCGCGGGCCTTTTGCTTTGGGCACTTAGGCGTACTTGCTACGCGTAATCGCCAAAGCGATCAGGGTCGTCTGGCATCGTCCACTTGATGGCTTCTTCTTTGACGTCTACCGCCTGTTTCGGTGGTGGCAACGTCGTGTGAGGTGCGAACGCCAAGATTAGCGCGGACTGTGGCACGTTGAGGACTTCCTCGCCGTCTTCAGACCAGCACCTGAGACTGACAGACATAGTGCCTCCGGTATGTGATTCCAGAAATCCCTGCTGCATTGGGAATGCAGAGGGGGTGAACTCTTACCTTAGACCCGCTTTATGACAGTTTGCTGACGTCAATGGCGACAGGAAACTGGATGCAGACCTGGAGCCAGCCATGTTCCTGCCGACCCATTGGTTCCTGCTCTGGGGCGTGTGGTTTCAGGCGCCCTGGCGAATGCCGGACGCCTGATCCATCCGCTACGCGACGCTCAGCTCAAGGCGTTTGCCGAGGGCGGCCATCGCTTCCGCGATGCGGTCGATTTTGGTCGTATGGCCGAGATCGATCAGCCGATTCACTTCCTGCTTCGTGGTGCCCAGGCGCGTGGCCAGGTCGCTGGGGCGCACCTGCTGCGCCAGCATCTCGTTGAGCAGCAAAACCTTGGCCGCCGCGCTGAGGGGAAGGGCAACAAGCCGTTCCCCTTCCTCTGCCTTCGAAGGTGGCGGAACAGGGCGCTTGTCCTCGAAGTAAAAATCCATCGCGGTGAGAAGCGCGTCGGCGGCCATCTCGCAGGCCTCGACCTCCGTATCGCCCTGGGTGATGGCTTCCGGGATGTCGCGGAAGGAAACGACGAAGCCAGCCGGACGACCGTCTTCGGTAACGTCCGGCGTAAAGATGGCGGGATATTGCATGCTGGTCCTTTCGATCAGTGCGGTGAAGCGTCGCGGGACAAGCCCCTTTCGGGGCCGCCCTCACTTTAGGTTCAGTTGTTTTTTGATCCCTTCTACCGTTCCCTTCTTCAGTTCGGTGTGTCTCGGGATCACCGTTTGCTTTCCGTTCAGGTAGACCTTCAAGTGGTTGCTGCCTTGCTTGAAGGTCGCCCCCTGTTGGGAGAGCCACCGGACAAACTCACTTTGCTTCACCGCACCTCCGTTGTTTGTTGCGATGGATGTATAGTAATCAAAAATGTTTACCAACACAAGAGGTTGAGTAAATATTTTTGTGTACTCCGCAGCGAGTGGGGTGGCTCAACGTGTCGCAGGCGAATCAATAAGCTCGTGCAGGCGTTTAATGTGCCAAATACGGTGCAGCGCCGCACCGCGTAGCGTATGCGCTTGCAGTTGCTATGCCTCCGCACCACGATCTCCATGGCTATGAGCTTCGCTCGTAGCCGATACCAGTGTCTCCTCCACCCACCCCGTGGTGGATTGCCCGGCTCCCCGTCGGGCTATTTTCTTCCCCATCCCGCGCATTGTTGTCGTCTATGAAAGCAGCCAATCAGCTCGCCATTGCCTACCGCGCGGTGGATGACTTGGTCCGGTACGACAGGAATGCGCGGACGCACAGCGCGGCCCAGATCGAGCAGATCAAGGCCTCGCTGCGCAAGTTCGGTTGGACGAACCCGGCGCTGATCGCCGGCGACGACCTGCTGGCCGGGCACGGCCGGATCGAGGCCGCGACGCTGATGTGGGCAGCCGGCGAGACCATCCACCACTGCCCGGTGCCCGGCCAGGTGCCCACGGTCGACCTGTCGCACCTGTCGGCGGACGAGCGTCGCGCCTACATCCTGGCGGACAACAAGCTGCCCGAGAACGCCGGCTGGAATGTGGACCTGTTGGCGGTCGAGCTGGCGGACCTGCGCGACGCTGACTTCGACCTGTCGGTGATCGGTTTCGACGCGGGCGAGCTGGCCGAGCTGCTGGACTCGCCGCAGCCCGGGCCAGGCCCCGGTGGTGGTCGCTCGCTGGCCGAGCAGTTCATGGTGCCGCCGTTCAGCACGCTCAACGCGCGCGACACGGCCTGGCAAGACCGCAAGAAGGCCTGGCTGGCGCTGGGCATGCAGTCCGAGCTGGGCCGCGATGCACCGGCGTTCTCGTCGGCGTCCGACCAGCAGAAGGCGGATCGCGGCGCGCCCGCGCAGCACCGCACCAGCATCTTCGACCCGGTGCTGTGCGAGCTGGCATACCGCTGGTTCTGCCCAGCCGACGGCCTCGTGCTGGACCCGTTTGCGGGTGGCAGCGTGCGCGGCCTCGTCGCGGCGCGCCTGGGGCGCCAGTACATCGGCATGGACCTACGGGCCGAGCAGGTGCAGGCCAACCGTGCGCAGCTGGATCTGCTGCACGCCGGCGACCCGGCACCAGCCTGGCACGTGGGTGACAGCCGCAAGATCGGCCAGCACCTGGCGGACGTCGAGGCCGATTTCGTGTTCTCGTGCCCGCCGTACGCGAACCTGGAACGGTACTCAGACGACCCGGCGGACCTGTCCACGATGGACTATCCGGCGTTCGTGACGGCCTACCGCGAGGTGATCTCTGGCGCGTTGGGGCAGCTCAAGCCGGACCGCTTCGCTTGCTTTGTGGTCGGCGACGTGCGCGAGAAGCGCGGCACCGGCTGCTACCGCAACTTCGTGGCCGACACTATCGAGGCGTTTCTGGATGCCGGCATGCAGCTGTACAACGAGGCCATCCTGCTGACCGCGCTGGGCAGCCTGCCCATCCGCGCGGCCAAGCAGTTCAGCGCCAGCCGGAAGCTCGGGAAGGCGCATCAGAACGTGTTGGTGTTCGTGAAGGGCGACTGGAAGCGGGCGGTGGCCGCGTGTGGCGATGTGGAGGTGTCCGACGATCTGTTTTCCGAAGCGGCAGACGACTAGCGGAGGGATTGGACAAGCCAGCCTGATCCGAACATGAAGCAAGCGAGGGATGTGCTGCCAAGCCATTTGAACCAGCTCGACTCCTTTGTATCCAGCATTTCAGGGTGGACGTTGTCATTGCTGGCAATGGCCTGTATTTGGCCGTTCCGGTAACGGTGGAGAGTCTGGCTACCCATGAACACCCCGAGTGTTGCTGCATAAAGACCGACAGTGAAGAGCCAGATCCAGCCACCAATGACCACTTGCTTGCCTTGCATCATGCTTGCGCCAGCTAAGGTCGCGGCGGCAGTTATGCCGAAGCCATTCAGGATGATCACGTGCTTGAGTGATTCCAGCTTCCAAGTCCAGTACTGACTGAACACGTTCGCGTAGACAGCAAGCTTCTCCGCTCGCAGATGGGATGTTGTGGCCGGTGTCTCCAGCGTCCAGGCTGGGGGTGCTTCCTTCAGGGTGTTGCTGCTGGGGCGTCTCAGGGTCTTTCGTGGCTGTGCCATGCTCGTTCCTTGGGGGTTGGTATCTCATTTGTCGGAAGCCGCACGGATTTTTAGACCCATCGGAAGTCGGGTATCGATGAGATTGATATGGCCGGACGCAAACCTTTTGAGCCGACAACGGCAGACTGCAAGTTGGTAGAGAGCGCCGCGGCCTTTGGCATCCCCCAGGATGAGATCGCTCGGTTGATCATCAACCCGCAGACGGGCAAGCCGTTGGCGGCCGTGTCCCTGCGCAAGCATTTCCGCACGGAGCTGGAAACTGGCGCCACGAAAGCCAACATCGCGGTGGCGAATTCGCTCTTCCGCGCGGCCACGGGCAGCGGCAAGGGCGCGGTGACGGCGGCTATCTGGTGGACGAAGTCGCGGATGCGCTGGCGCGGCGACGGCACGGACCCCGAGGACGATACCCCGCCGGCGGCGCAGAACTTCACGTTTGTAGTGCAGGATGCCCGGCGCAACGTCGGCGAGCCCGATGGTAGCGATTAGCCCGACCCTGAACATCCCGCAGGCCGAGTTCCTGCGCATGCCACACAAGTTCCGGGCCTATGTTGCCGGTTTCGGGTCCGGCAAGACCTGGGTGGGCTGCACCAGCATCTGCCAGCACTTCTGGCGGTGGCCGAAGATCAATCAGGGGTACTTCGCACCGACTTACCCCCAGATCCGCGACATCTTCTATCCGACGATGGAGGAGGTGGCGGCCACGATGGGCCTGCGGGTCAAGGTCAACCAGAGTAACCACGAGGTCCACGTCTACGAGGGCCGGCGGTACCGCGGCACGATCATCTGCCGGTCGATGGAGAAGCCGGAGACCATCGTGGGCTTCAAGATCGGCCACGCGCTGATCGACGAGTTGGACGTGATGAACCTGATCAAGGCCCAGACGGCCTGGCGGAAGATCATCGCGCGCATGCGCTACAACGTGCCGGGGCTGCGCAACGGCATCGACGTGACGACGACCCCGGAGGGGTTCAAGTTCGTCTACCAGCAGTTCGTCAAGGCCATTACGGAGAAGCCGTCACTGGCGAGCCTGTACGGGCTGATCCAGGCCAGCACGTTCGACAACGAGCTGAACCTGCCGGATGACTACATCCCGTCTCTTCGGGAGAGCTATCCGCCGCAGCTGATCGAGGCGTACCTGCGGGGGAAGTTCGTCAACCTTGCAGCCGGGTCGGTGTACCCGAACTTCAGCCGGAAGCTGAACCACACCGACGACGCCACGGCGGCCGGCGAGCCGCTGCACGTCGGCATGGACTTCAACGTACTGAAGATGGCCTCGGTGATCTACGTGGTGCGCGACGGCACGCCGCGCGCGGTCGGCGAGCTGACCAAGGTGCGAGACACGCCCGAGATGGCGCGGATGCTGAAGGAGCGGTTCAAGGACAAGGGCCATGCCGTCTTGATCTATCCCGACGCGAGCGGCCAGAACACCAGCAGCAAGAGCGCCAGCGAGTCGGATCTGTCGATCCTTCGGAGCGCTGGGTTCCAGCTGCAGGTCAACCCGACGAACCCGGCCGTCAAGGATCGGGTGAACTCTGTCAACGCCCTGATCCTGAACGACAAGGGCGAGCGCCGGCTGAAGGTCAACACGCACCTGTGCCCGGAGTTCACCGAGGCGCTCGAGCAGCAGCCCTACGACAAGAACGGCGAGCCGGATAAGTCGACCGGCCACGACCACGTCAACGATGCCGGCGGCTACCCGCTGGTGAAGCTGTGGCCGATTGTGAAGCGCACCGCGACCGTCCGCCCCATGAGCATGTAGGCGGCGCATATCACCGAGCAATCTTGCATGACATCGACCGTCCGAGAGCAAACAGCCGCCGTGAAGGCGATGGCGGAGAACTATCCGCTCATCACCGCGCTACTGGGCGGCACGACGGCCATGCGCGCTGCGGGCATCAAGCACCTTCCGCAGTGGCCCAATGAGGCCTCCGATGCGTACAAAGCACGCCTGGCTTCGGCCACGCTGTTCCCAGCCTTTGGCCGCACGTGCGAGGTGCTGACCGGCAAGCCGTTTTCCAAGCCGATTACGATTGGCAAGGACGTGCCGGGGCGCATTGCCAAGTGGTGCGAGAACATCGACCTGCAGGGCCACAATCTGCACGCGTTCGCTGCGGCGGTGTGCTTTCACGCCATTTCCTATGGCCTCTGCGGCATCCTGGTCGACTTCCCCAATGCCGGCGGCATTCGGACGAAGGCCGAGGAAGAGGCCGCCGGCGTGCGCCCGTACTTCGTCCACATCCACGCGCAGAGCATCCTCGGTTGGCGTGCGGAGCGGATCAACGGGGTTCAGACGCTGACGCAACTGCGGTTCCTGGAGGCGGTCGCCGAGCCTGACGGCCAATTCGGCGAGCGGGAGATCGAGCAGGTGCGGGTGCTTTACCCGGGGCGCTGGGAGGTGTGGCGCGAAGCCGAGAAGGCCAACTCGACGGAAAAGGAGTGGATCCTTCACGACGAAGGCGCCACGACGCTGCAGAAGATCCCGTTCGTGCCGGTCTATGGTCGGCGCATTGGATTCATGCAGGGCGTTCCGCCGCTTGTCGAGCTGGCGCACATGAACGTTGAGCACTGGCAGTCGAAGAGCGATCAGCAGACGATTCTGCACGTCGCGCGCGTGCCGATCCTGTTCGCGAAGCTGCTGGGGGATTCGCCGATCACAGTGGGTGCATCGTCCGCGGTCAATGCCGACCATCCGGATGCGGACCTTCGGTTTGTCGAGCACGGCGGCAAGGCGATCGAGGCGGGCAGCAGGGAGCTGGCGGCGCTTGAGGACCGGATGCGCCAGGTCGGCGCCGAGCTGCTGGTAATCAAGCCAGGCAACCTGACCGTCGCGCAGACCGTCTCCGATAACGAGGCCGGCATGTGCACGCTGCAGCGGATCATTCAGGACGAAGAGGACGCGATCGACGCGGCCCTGCAGCTGGCTGCCGAATGGGTGAAGGAATCCGAGGGCGGCCACATCCAGATCTTCAACGATTTCGGCGTGGCGTCGCTGGCGGAGGCCTCGATGGAGATTCTGCGCGATATGAACGTCGACGGCACCTTCTCCGACGAGTCGCTCTTCAACGAAGCGAAGCGGCGCGGCCTCGTTAGCCCGGAACTGACCTGGGAAGACGAGAAGAAGCGCATCGCGCTGAACGCTCCCAAGCCCGGTAAGGCGAACATCAACGACTAGGCGAACCAAATTCTTTTCTGCAGCCGCACGGCCTCTTCGGGCCCTGCGGCTGTTTTTTTGCCGGCCCGCGGATGCGGAACGGCGCGTGGGTCGGATGACCCGGTTCACTGGCTGGATAGCCAAAGGAATGAGCATGAAGCTGAAGATCGACGAGCATGGCCACGTGGTGGTCCAGGACGGCAAGCCGGTGTATGTGCATGACGACGGCCGAGAGATCCCTCACGACGCAGCCGGGACGGTAGCCACGATCTCGCGTTTGAACGGCGAGGCAAAGTCGCATCGTGAGCGCGCCGAGGCCGCCGAGGGCCGGGCAAAGCTGTTCGAGGGCATTGACGACGCTGACGCGGCGCGCAAGGCACTGGAAACCGTCCGCAACATCAAGGATGGCGAGCTGATCACGGCCGGCAAGGTTGAGGAAATCCGGGCGGCTGCCAAGAAGGCCGCCGAAGAGCAGGTCGCCGCCGCCAGCAAGTCGCACGTCGAGGAACTCGCGCGCGTGAAGACCGAGCGCGACACCCTCCAGAGCACGCTCTACGACGAGCGCATCGGCGGCAGCTTCGACCGTTCCAAGTTCATCGCCGAAAAGCTGGCCATTCCCGGCGACATCGCCAAGGCCGCGTTCGGTAAGGCATTCAAGATCGAGGACGGCAAGACGGTTGCCTACGACGCGACCGGAAACAAGATCTTTTCCCGTGTGCGCCCCGGTGATATCGCCGACTTCGACGAGGCGCTCGAAACGCTCGTCGAGAACTACCCGCATCGCGACCAGATCCTGAAAGGGTCTGGCGCCAGCGGTGGTGGTGCGAGCGGCGGTGGCTCGTCGGGCGGAAAGCGCGCCTACACCCGAGCCGAGTTCAACACCTTCGATCCGGCCAAGCAGCAATCGGTGTCCGCCGAAGTTCGCGCCGGCAAAGCAACCCTCAACGACTAAGCGGTGGCGGCCCTTCCTGGGCCGCTCTGCGGATCACGCGGTATCTAGCCAAGCCTTGGATGAGGCGCGGCGCTATGGGCTGGATGGCCCGATCAATCTCAAATCGTACCAACCACCCATATTTGGAGTATCCAAGTGGCAAACACTCTGACTGGCCTTATCCCGACGATGTACGAGGCACTCGATGTGGTGTCTCGCGAGCAGGTCGGCTTCATTCCCGCGGTGTCGCGCAACAGCTCGGGCGAGCGCGCTGCGCTGAACCAGTCGATCCTGATCCCGATCGCGCCCCCGGGCACCATGGCCGACAACACGCCGGCCGTCACCGCCCCGAACACGGGCGACTCGAACATCGGCAACGTGTCGATGACGATCAGCAAGTCCAAGCACGTGCCGATTCGCTGGAACGGCGAAGAGCAGACCGGCATGATCAATGCGGGCAGCTACGGCGGCGTGCTGATGAACCAGTTCGCGCAGGCTTTCCGCACGCTGTGCAACGCGATCGAGGTCGACCTGTTCACGACCACCTACCAGAACGCGTCTCGCGCCTACGGCACGCCGGGCACGGCGCCGTTTGGCACTGCCGGCGATCTGTCGGACATCGCCCAGCAACGCAAGATCCTGGACGATAACGGCGCGCCGCAGACCGACCTGCAACTGGTGCTGGGCTCGGCGGCGATCGCCAACCTGCGCGGCAAGCAGAACGTGCTGTTCAAGGTGAACGAAGCTGGTACCGATGACCTGCTGCGCCGCGGCATCATCGGCGAGCTGGAAGGCCAGATGCTGCACAACTCGAATGCCGTTCAGGCGGTGACGAAGGGTACGGGCGCGAGCTACACCACTGACACGGCCGGCTATGCGGTCGGTGCGACGGCGATCAACCTGATCACCGGTACCGGCACCGTGCTGGCCGGCGACACGGTGACCTTTGCGGGCGACACCAACAAGTATGTGGTGGTGTCGGGCACCGCTGCCCCGGGCGCGATCACGCTGGCGGCGCCCGGTCTGAAGCAGGCCATCGCCGCTTCGGCGACCGCGGTGACGGTGGGCGCAAGCGCAACGCCGAACGTTGGCTTCAGCCGCTCCGCAGTGCAGCTGATCACGCGCGCGCCGAAGATGCCGATCGGCCCCGATGGCAAGGCGATGGACATGGCCGACGACGTGGTGCAGATCACGGACCCCGTCTCGGGCCTGGTGTTTGACGTCGCTGTGTACCGCCAGTTCATGCAGCTGGTTTACCACGTGCGCCTGGCGTGGGGCACGCAGGCCATCAAGAGCAACCACATCGCCGTGCTGCTGGGCTAAACGCCGCGGGGCGGCGCTGTGCCGGCCGCCCCGGCTTCCAAAGGAATCATCATGCAATGCGAAACTGTCAAGGTGGTCTCCCCGGTGTCGGAGGGGAACCCGCTGGGCTTCATCGTCATCAACAAGTCCGACCTGACCAACGAGCACGAGCTGTTCGAGGCCAAGCGGCAGCCTGTCGCCGCGCGAATCGATCTCGATACGGCACTGGCCAGTCTGCCTGGCGAGTACACCGACGCGGAATATGTGGTGACGCAGATGCGTGCCCACTTCGGCGACATCTTCACTGCCGACGACGAAAGCAAGGTGCGCTCGCTGGTCAAGTCGAAGGACAAGAGTCCGTCCGACGGTCTGAACGTTGAGCAGCTCAAGGCAGCGCTGACCGAGAAGGGTATCGAGATCCCGGACGGCGCCAAGAAGGCGGACCTGCAGGCCCTGCTGGATGCCTCGGCTCAGGGGTAACCGATGCTGACAGACGCGCAACTGACCGATGTCCGGCGATTCATGGGCTACCCGCTCACCGGGCTGACGATGCCCATCACGGACTACCAGGACGTGGTCTACGGCACGTTCGGCATGGTTGTGATGTCGCTGCACCAGCGCCTGACGACCCTGTCCGCGAGCGAAGAGGCCGTTCTGATCAATACCTACCTGACGAACCTGGCCACGCTCGAGAGCGCCATTCCGGCGGTCAGCGACAACCTCGACACCGACCAGGCGGCAGTCTGGAAGCACAACGCACGCGAGCAGGCCGACCGGGACCGGTTGTTCGACTCGTGGCGCCGGCGCTTGTGCGAGTTCATCGGGTTCGCGCCTGGGCCGGTGTTGGGCCGCGGTGGGATTTCCATCGCAAGGGGATAGGAGAGCGCTGTGACAACGATCGCATGGGACGGAACGACGCTCGCCGCCGACCGCTGCTCTTGGTCCGGCGGCGTGCGCCGGCGCGTCCGCAAAATCTACCGGGTGAGGGCGCCTGGCGGCCGCGTGTTTCTCGTCGCCTTCTGCGGCAACGGCGATTTCGCCATGGCCATCCTGGCCTGGATGCGCGGCGGGGGCCGCCCCGACCCGGCGCACTTCGACGTCGACAAGACCAGCACCTGCGCCGTCGTCATCGGCGAGCGCGGCGGCGTGTGGCAGCTGTCTGGCGCGCTCTCCTACGGGTGCCGCATGCGGGAGCGGATCTTCGCCCAGGGCGCGGGCCACGAGTTCGCCTGGGGCGCGCTGGAGGCGGGCGCGACCGCGCGCCAGGCTGTTCTGATCGCGGCCAAGCGCAGCGACTATGCCGCGCTCGGTGTCGACTGCGTGAGGTTCTGATGGATGCAGCCAAACTCCAAGACCGCATCTATGCCGGCTATGCCAAGGCGGCCAAGCGGATCGGCTACGTCTACGACGTCTACCGGCCGGCCAGCGCGGCTGACCCGCTGACGGCCAAGGTGGCAAGCCTGAATGCTTCGTTCAGCGCGCAGGAATGGTCATACACGCGGCCCAACCTGCCGGACAAGCCGTACTGGTACTGCCTGCTCGACGGCCGCCAGACGCAGGTCGGCGACTACGTGGTGCGCGGGCCTGCTGCGCACTTCATCGCCGGCATGCAGCCCGAGCTGCCGATCCTGACGGTCGAGTGCAACGGCAAGGTCTGGCTGGCGCGGCCAGCTGCATCCGACGCCGTCGGCGATGTGGGCTATTCGGGCAGCTGCGGCCATGTCGACACGCCGGTGCTGGGCACGCCCGGTGGTCCGGGCTGGCCGGCGTCGATCCTGTTCGGTGGCCGCACCCGTCGGTATGAGCCGCTGCCAGCGTCCGCCGACGAGCATGGGTTCCAGGTCTTGCTGCCGTCCAGCATTCCCGTGGCGCTGCGCGCCGCTGACACGTTGACGGACGACCTTGGGCGCCGGTTCCTGGTGGTGGGCGCCGAGCGCACGGACCAGCTCTGGCGCATCGATGTGACTGAGGTGCATGCATGAAGATCGAGGCGTGCCGCGCGATGGTTGAGCGCGCAAAGAGTGACCAGGAACTGGCTGAGCTGATCGCGAAGATGCTGCACGAGGCGGACGCCGCGAAGGCGATGCTGCGGCGCGCCGGATATGGCGTGACAGGGATGGGCCTGCTCGCTACTCTCCACGAGGTGCTTGATGGCTGATCTATCCGACGCCTCGCGCGCGCTGGTGGCACTGGTCGCGCAGACCGCCTACCCAGGGGGCACCGGCCAGCCGTCCATCAGCGGGCAGCCAATCAAGGTCTACGCGGGCTGGCCGAACCCGGCGCAGCTGGCGGACGATATGGCCGCCGGGAAGGTGCACGTCAGCGTCTTCCCGCGCGCGGTGAAGCCCGTTGATAACGCGATTTCGAAGTGGCGGACCATCACCCCGCCGGTCCACACGGTCACGCTGACCGTGGCGGGGCAATCCGTCACGCTTGGCGGTGCGATGTCGACGCCGCAGAACCTGGTCGTGTTCGTCGAGGCGGTGCCCTATGTCTATTCGGCGCAGCCGGGCGACACCCTGGCAAGCGCGGCAACGGCGCTGGCGACGCTCATCGCTGCCGACTACCCTGGCACCACCAGCTCGGGACAGGTGATCACGATCGCCGGCACTCTGGTGACCACCAATGACGGCGTGAACGTCGTGCTGGCCGACGGCACGCCGGTCTACATACAGGGGCCGGTGCCGCCGGTGTTCTGCCGCGTCGGCGGCGCTGCCATACGGCTGCGAGAGGTGCGCCGGCAGGATCAGGAGTTCCTCATCACCGTCTGGGCGAACTGCTACGACGCGCGCGACCCGCTGGCCGGCGCGATCGACTCGGCGCTGGCCGGCATCAACCGGATCACGCTGCCCGATGGGTCGTTCGGGACGCTGCGCTCGCGCGCGCTGTCCAATTCGTGGGACGACCGTGGGCAAAAGGAGCGAATTTACCGCCGTGACCTGGCCTGCTGGATCGAGTACTCGACCACCGTGCAGGCGCAGCACTACGAGGTGACGCAGGGCCAGGTCGTTATCGAGAACGACGCGCCGGCCGTCATCAAAACCATCTACATGTGAGGCCCACCATGATTCTTCGCGTCATTTCGCCATTCAACGGCTACCAGATCGGCGACGAGATCACCGATGCTCAGGAAGTGGCCGCCGTCCTGGCGTCCGAGCAGTCGAACAACGTTGTCAAGGTGGCCGCCCCGCCGGCCAAGTCCAAATAACCCACATCGCATCAATGCGGGCCACCTGAGGGTGGCTCTTTTCGTTTCTGGAGCCATCCATGACCGTTGTTCAAGCAGGGCAGGTGAACCTGACGGCACAGCAGGTGCCTGGCGTCATCGTCGCCATCCAACCCCCGGGCCCGGCGCCCATCAACGGCGTGCCGAGCAACATCGGCGGAATCGTTGGCACGGCCACCTGGGGGCCGGTCGGCGTGCCCGTTCCAGTCTCCGACTATGCCGGTGGTGCTGCGGTGTTCGGCCCGATGCAGGCGCGCAAGTACGACCTGATGACGGTGCTCAACTGGGCCGGCATGCAGGGGAACGTTGGCGCTTTTGCGCTCGTGCGCGTGACCGACGGCACCGACGTGGCTGCCGCCGCGACCTTCAGTACGAACTTCGTGACCCTCACGTCGAAGTACACCGGTTCGCTGGGCAATAGCATCTCGGCGATCCTGGGCGCCGGCACCGCGGCCAGCACCACCAAGCTGACCATCACGCTGGCCGGCTACCAGCCGGAGGTCTACGACAACATCCCAGGGGCCGGCGCCACGCTGCGGGACAACATCGTCAAGGCCGTGAACTTCGGCAACAGCCAGTTTCGGGGACCGTCGACGATGTGCGTGGCCACCGCTGGTGCTGGTACCGCGCCCCCGACCCTGCCGGCCACCGTCTCGCTCATCGGTGGCACCGACGGGGCGGCCTCCATCACCGGTTCGATGCTGCTGGGCGCGGACACGGCGCCCCGCAAGGGCATGTACGCCCTGCGCAAGTCCGGGGCCAGCGTGATTGCGCTGGCCGACTGCGACGACTCGACGACCTGGTCGACGCAGGTTGCCTATGGCCTGGGCGAGGGGTCTTACATGCAGATGGTCGGGCCGGCAGGCGACACCATCGGCAATGCCGCGACGACGAAGGGAGCTGCCGGCATCGACACATACGCGGGCAAGGTGATCTTCGGCGACTGGGTGTACGTGAACGACACGACCATCAACCAAGTGCGCCTCATCTCTCCGCAAGCGTTCGCGCTGGGCCTGATGGTCAACCAGTCACCCGAGAAGAGCACGCTGAACAAGCAGTTGCAGGGCATCGTCGCTACCCAGCGGACCTACAACAACCAGCCTTACTCGACCGCCGAGCTGCTGCAGCTGGTGCAGGCCGGCATCGACGTGCTGACCAACCCGTCCCCGGGCGGCAAGTACTTTTCATTCGTGCTGGGCCTGAATTCGAGCAGCGACCAGGCATTGCGCGAAGACAGCTACACGCGCCTGACGAACTACATCGCGTACAGCATCGATGCCTGGGGCGGGAAGTTCACTGGTGAGCTGCAAGGCTTCGACGACGAGGACGATACCCGTTCGAATGCGTTTGCCGGGCTGGATCAGTTCATGTCGAACATGGCAGACGTGAGGCCCAAGATGATCGACGCCTACAAGGTCGTGCTCGACAGGACCAACAACCCTGACGCGCGTATCCGCGCGGGCTGGATGCAGGCAAACGTCCAGGCGCGCTACATGGCGGTCGTCCGCAACTTCCTGGTCAACCTGCAGGGCGGCCAGACCACCGTGATCGTGCAGTAAGCACCCGATAACACCGCCCGGCTCGCCGGGCTTCTCTCTTTCTGGAGAACAACATGCCGCAACAAGGGCTTTCCGTCGGGCGCGATACCACGCTGGTCATCCAGACCCCGACCGGTCCACTGCAGATCCCGAAGCTGACCACCTTCCGGAAGAAGCAGGACACCACGCAGGAACGCGTGAAGCTGATCACCGGCCTCTCTGTGCACCTACGCTTCTTTGATGGCTGGTCCGGCTCGTTTGGCGTCAACCGGGCTGGCCCGGAGATCGAGTCGTACTTCGACCAGCTCGAAACGGACTACTACTCGGGAATCAACGAGCAGCCGTGCCAGATCTACGAGACCGTCTCGGAACCGAGTGGCGCAATTTCGCAGTGGCGCTACGACGGGGTCGTGCTGTCGCTCGACGATGGCGGCGAGGCCGCTGGAGACGCCTCGGTCAAGCTCTCCCTAACATTCATGGCCTCGCGCCGCAAACGGATCGCCTGAACTCATGAGCACCCCAACCGTTACCCTTCGCCCTTCCGAAGAAGTCGTCGCGCGCGCCGCGGCGGAAACCACCGTGTCCGATTCGACAGGGCGCCAGATCACCCTCAAGAAGCCCGGCATCCTGGCGCAATTCCGCCTGGTCGAGGCCATGGGGCCCGAGGCAGCAGAGAACAGCGTCTACCGGTACATGTGCCTGCCGGTGCTTTACGTGGCCGCGATCGATGGCGAGCCGGTTCTGCCGCCCACCAGCAAGCTGGAACTCGAAGCGCTGATCCAGCGCCTGGACGAGGCCGGTATGGTGGCCGTGCAGCAGGGCATGGCCAGGATCGATGGCGCTGCCGGCGGCGGGGGCGCGGAAGCCGCAAAAAACTAGCGCGGGCCCCGGCGTTCAGGCAGGCCATGCTGCTGATCAAGAATGGCGTGCCGTACGACGTGGCCTTTTCCTACACGGCCGAAGAGCGCTTCGCAGCCTGCGTGGTGATGCGAGAGTTTGATGGCGAGAAGTTCGACTGGGAGGCGATGGCCTTCAGGGAGCGGGGATGAAGACATTTCGCAGTATGGCCGACTTCGCCAACCACTTGACGATACTTGCCGCCGAGGCCCCCGCCGTCACGCACCACGTGACGGAGAAGGGCGCGGAGCTGATCCAGAAGATCGCCAAGTCGGAGATCGCCCATTACCAGCCGGCCGTCGGCCCGTTCGCGAAGTGGGAAGAGCTGACCGCTGAAACCGAGTTCGACAAGATCCGGAAGGGCTATCCCGTTGACGCGCCATTGCTTCGCAATGGGCAGATGCGCGACAGCATCGAGACGACTGTGATCGGCAACGAGGCGGTGGTGGGTTCGAATGACCAGAAGATGGTCTGGCACGAACTCGGAACTCGGACGATTCCCCCGCGCGCCGTGCTAGGCCCGGCGGCTATCCGTGCCGGTAAAGACATTCAGGCGAGGTTTGGCCGGACTGTCGCTGCCTGGTTGGCGGGCCGGAGCTGGCGCAACCCGCGGCTCAAGTAGGCCGGAGATCGCGCCTGCGAGAGCGGGTAGGCCAACAAGCAGGATGGCAAGCGTCACGAAAACGCGACGCACACGGCGGTCTAGGCGCGCTTGCTGCTCTTCATCGCTCAGCACCAATTCTTGTCGCACGCCAGGGTATTGCATCCATGAAGTGTGCTCTGCTAGCCACTTGTGAATGCGGATCTTCAGCGAGTGCATGGGTTCGGCAACGGACTCTGGAATGATAAGTATAGGCCACCATGATCGACGTTTATAAGATCGGCGCCACCCTGGTCCTGAACGACCTCATCGCTCCGCAGCTGCTCAAACTCGCCTCCGAATTCCGGAAAGTCGACGCGCTGGCGGCCAACGTGAACCGGCATCTGGCCCAGATGGACAGCCACGTGGCAGGTATCCGCGGCATCGCACGCGCCAGCGGCACCATGGCGAACAACATGGGTCGGGCCAATACCGAGGCCGCACAGCTCGCGCGCAGCATGAATGCCGTGCACGCCGCTGGCGTCGCGGCCTCGCGGTCGGCCTTTATTGGGCAGTTCGGTCCAGGTGGTGGGGGTGGCGGGCGCCGGCCACCCGTTCCCCCTGGGCCGGTAGGCTTCAATCCAATTCCGCCGAGGCGCCAAGGCGCCGGTGGGGCTGGTGGCGCTGCCGGTGGCGGGGGCGGCTTTGGCGGGCACGGCGGTAACGTGCATGTCGGCTCGGGTGGTTTCGGGGTGGGCGCAGTCGGCATGGGGCTGCCCGGCGGCGCGCTGGCGCCTGTGGCGGCCGGCTTCGCGGGCCTGTACGTGACGAAGGCCCTGTACGACGCGGGCAAGGAATACCAGCTGGCCGCCGCTCGATTCAGGACCATGAACCTGGGCGATGAAGTCAACAAGGACGCGGACAAGTTTGCCCGCGGCACTAAGGTCTTCGGCACGTCCAGCGCCACGCTGATGGAAACCCTTCGGGAATCCGTGGGCATGTTCGGCAATCTGGATGTTGCCAAGCAGGTCGCGCCGACGCTGGCGGCCCTGAACGCAGCCAACTCCGTGCTGTTCAGCGGCAAGGTGGGCAGCCTTGACGAGGGGGCGGTGCGCGCGGTCATGCGCTTCAACGACATGCGCGGCCTGACCAACAACAAGGAAGAGTTCATGCGCGGGCTGGATCTTGCCCAGCGCATGGTGACCGGCTCTGGCGGTGCGCTCAAGTTCACCGACCTGGAGGCCATGGCCAAGACGGGCGGCGCGGCGTTCAAGGGGCTGAGTGACCAGGGGATCATGAACCTGGCCACGCTAGCCCAAGAGCAGGGCGGTTCTCGCACCGGTACGGCGCTGATGTCGATGTATCAGAACCTGGTCGCCGGGCGCACGCCGAAGAAGACCATGGCCGCGCTCGCTGACGCCGGCCTGGCCGAGCTCACCGAGGTGACTAGCGGCAGCGTGGGTGGGAAGACCATCAAGTCGATGGCGCTGAAGAACATCGTCGACGAGAAGATGCTGCGCGAGGATCCTGCGCAATGGCTGATGACCTACGCCACTGGTGCTGCGAAGAAGGCCGGCGCCAAATCCGATTCCGAGGTGATCGCCTTTGTGAACCAAATTCTTTCGAACCGGCAGGGGTCGAACATGGGCGCCAACTTTACTACGCAGCAGGCGCAGGCACTGCGCGATGCGAAGCTGGTGAAGAATGCCAAGGGTGTCGAGGGCACGATCAAGGAAGCGAAGGAAACTGCGCCAGGCGCCGAGGCGGACTTTATCGCCGCGTGGGAATCAATGAAGTCAGAGATGGGTAAAGGCATTCTGCCCACGGTCACCAAGCTGCTGAACACAGGCGCCGACTTCTTCCGTTCGGTGAACGACTGGGGGCAGAAGAACGCTGGGCTGAGCGAGAAGCTTCAGGCCGCGGGCAGTCCGTTCTCTCTCGATCCGCGTGCCATCGGCACCGGCGGGGCGATCGGCTGGGGCTATCGGGCGATAAAGGCGTACCTCTCACCCGATGTCAGCGACCAGAACGACCGCCGACTGGCCAAGGCGGATCCAATCGGCACCCCTGCGCCGCAGATGGTCCAGGTAAATACTGCGATCAAGCTGGACAGTCGGGTGCTGGCCGAAGCCACCAGCTTCCACCAAGCCCGGGACCTCGCTCGACCCCAGACCGGCCCCGGCACCTTCGACACCGGCATGGGCATGCGCCCGCCAGCACTGAGATAAGCCATGACCGACTTTGTCATGCAGCTCGGCGACTTCCAGTTTGATCGCGAAGAGGTCCCCGAGAAGATCCCGTTTGGTGGCGAGCAGCAGCTGGCGGTCCACCGTCTGGTGGGCGGCGTGAAGGTCGTGGACGCCATGGGCGCGTTTTCTGCGCCACCAGAGTGGTCGGGCTGGTTGCGCGGTCCGAAGGCGTTGGCGCGCGCGCGGGCGCTCGATGGGATGCGGGTGGCGGGGGCGCCGGTGGTCCTCAAATGGTCTGAGCTGGTGTACGCCGTGCTGGTCCGGGAATTCCGGGCGGACTTCGAGCGCTTCTACCAGATCCCGTACCACATCACTTGCGAGGTGGTGGAAGACCTCACACTCTCCACCGCCGGCAAGGGCGGTCCCAGCATCGATAGTCTGATCAACGGAGACATCGCCTCGGCCGACAGCCTGGTCTCGGGTATCGGCAATATCTCGCTGTCGAGCATCATGGGCACCGTGAAGAACGCCGTCAGCAACGTGTCGAGCTTCGCCAACGCGGCGCAGTCCACATTAAATAGTGTGCTGCAGCCGATCGCGGCCCTGCGCAATGAGGCGCAGAGCATCGTCGCGCAGGTGAACAACACGCTGGTCAACGTGACCACGCTCGGCGGCATCCTGCCGAACAACCCCATTGCACGCCAGGTGCAGACGATTTCGGGCCAGATCCTGGCGGCGCAGCAGCTGCCGGCGCTGATCCAACTCGATCGCGTCATGGGCCGGGTGCAGTTGAACGTCGGATCGATCTACGCCAGCGCGAAGCAGGTCACTGTAGCCGGCGGCAACCTTATGGACATGGCCGCCAAAGAGTGGGGCGACGCCATGGCCTGGACGGGGCTGGCGAAGGCCAACCCGCAACTCGGCGGGGATCCGCAACTGCCGCCCTCGGTCCAGACGGTGACGATTCCGCCTTCCAAGGACCAGGTTGGCGGACTGGTGAACTCATGAGCCTGAACGAACTCCCTGTGCAGGCCACTTCCCGGCAGCCGCGCGGCATCGTCAAGGTCGCCGGCGTGCGCGTGGATGCCTGGATCGACTGGTCAGTGGACAACAACACGTTCTACCAGGCCGACACGTTCCGCGTGTCGTTCGCGGTGACCGCGCTGCCCGCCGAGACCAACGCGGCGTGGTTTGCGGCTCAGAAGGAAGCGTTCGTCGAGATCTTTGCCGGCTTCCCGGGCGATCCGTCCAACTTCAGCGAGTCCGACCTGCAAAGCCTTATTTATGGACGGGTGGACGACCTTGACTATGACCCGGTCGCTACCACCCTGGTGCTGACCGGGCGCGACCTGACAGCGGCGTTCATCGACGCCAAGACGTCCATGCAGTACCAGAACCTGACTTCGTCGGAGATCGCAATCCAGCTGGCACAGGCGCACGGCCTGACGCCAGTCGTGGCAGCGACGACGACAAAGGCCGGCAGCCTGTATGCCTATGACCACGTGCGAATGGTCGACCAGCGCAGCGAGTGGGACTTGCTCACGTGGTTGGCGTCGGAAGAGGGGTTCATCTGCTACGTGAAGGGGCAGGAGCTGCATTTCGAGCCGCGGCAGGAAGACACGCTGCCAGTGGTGCCAGAGGACAAGGCCGCCCTACAGAAGGAGTTCGATGAGGTGTCGGCAGCGTGGCGGGCCGAGCAGGAGAAGGCGAAGGCCTTGAACAAGGCGGCGCTGGCCGATTCCGATGCGAAGGATGCCGCGGTGGCCGCTGGCGACGATGCAGCGGCCGCAGCCGCGCAGCAAGCGGGGCTGGCAAAGGTGGCAGAGGCGACCGCAACCCTGGATAGGGCGCGCGGGCTGTACAAGAAGCGCTACCACGACCTGAACGAGCAACTCAGCGGCATCTCGTCCGCGCCAGTGGGTGGGCCTTCCAACGTCTATGAGCTGCGCTGGGTTGTGGATGGCCAAGGGAACCCTTCGGCCAACGTGCGGGATCTGCGGCTTTCGCGAAGCCTGACGGTTGCGAAGGGCGTCACAGTGGTGGTGCGGTCCTGGCACTTGAAGCCGGGTAACAGGATCACGGCCTATTACCCGAGCCGCGGCAAGACAATCCAACCGGGCAAGGCGTCGCCCTTTGGAAACCAGCAGATCTACACGATCAACCGCGGCGGCCTGGATCAGGACCGGGCCAACAAGCTTGCCGAGAAGACGCACCGCGAGATCACGCAGCACGAGATGAAGTTGCGCGCGCGGCTGCCGGCCGACAACGTGCTGACGCAGACCACCCTGGTGCGCCTGAACGGCACCGGGACCGCCTTCGATCAGGACTACTACGTGGACGGCATCACGCGCCAGATGAGCCTGGAAGAGGGCTACGTGATGGACATCTCGGCCAAGAACCACAATCCCGACTCGGTGCCGCCCCTATGATGCAGCGCTTTCGCAACCAGATGGCCCTTGCTGCCGAGCTGGCGCAGGCCGGGCGGGCGGAATGCTGCGTCGGCATCGTCACCAGCTACGACCCCAGTAACGCTTCAGCAAAGGTCCGCCTGGAACCCGCCGACCCGGACTTCCCCGACCGTACCCTGACAGGCTGGCTGCCTGTCGCCTCGCCATGGGTCGGCAATACCTGGGGCCTGGACGCGCCGCCCAGCCCTGGCGACCAGGTTGAGGTGAAGTTCTTTGGGGGCGAAATCGAGACTGGCTACGTGTGCGGGCGGCTGTACAGCGACGCGGCGCGGCCACCCGGCGCGCCGTCCGGCGAGTTCTGGATCGTCCATCAATCCGGGTCGGCGCTGCGGTTCAAGAACGACGGCACCGTCGAGGTGGTGGCTCAGACCACGGCCAAGTACACCGCCCAGTTGCACCACTTCGTCGGGCCCGTGCAGATGGACAACACGCTGCTGGTCGAACAGACCATCACCGGGCAGGGCGGCATGGACATCTCGGGGGACAACGGTTCGGGCGCCACCTCGACGGTGACCGGCAACCTGGACACCACCGGCACCATCCACAACAACGGCGTCGACATCGGCAGCACGCACCGCCATAGCAACGGCAACGGCGGCGCCAACACAGGCACACCGGTATGACCCAGCAGCTTCTCAACGACGTCGACCACTGGGTCGGGAACGACCTTGGCGTCTCGCCGACCGGCGATCTCGGACAGGCCAGCGGTGACACGCGCACACAGCAACGCATCGTGCGCCGATTGGTCACCAACCCAGGCGAGTACATCTTCCACCCCGAATACGGTGCGGGCCTGCCGGCCAAGATTGGCCAGAACGCCGATCTGCCTGCGCTGCGCGCGCTCATCCGCGGCCAGGTCCTGATGGAAGACGCGGTTGCCCGGCAGCCCGAGCCCGAGGTGGACCTGCAGCAGATCAATTCCGGCTTCGCCGTGACCGTCCGGTACACCAGCGCGACCACGCGCAAGCCGGTAACCCTCAGCTTTGACGTGAACCGCTGACATGGCCATTTCCACGAAGGACTTCACCACGCTGGTGCGCGAGAGCGTGACGGCCATTCAGGGCTATGCGAGCGTCCTGCTCGATCTCACGATCGGGTCGATCCTGCGTGCGGTTGTGGAGGCGAACGCCGCGGTGACGGTCTGGCTCGAAAGCCTAATCATGCAGGTCCTGGCGATCACGCGTGCGGCTACGTCCAGCGGTGCCGACCTGGACAGCTGGGTGGCCGACTTCGGCGTGAGCCGGCTGCCGGCCACCTACGCGACCGGGCAAGTCACATTCTCTCGCTTCACCGCGACGCAGCAGGCCGTGGTGCCGGTCGGCGCCACAGTCCAGACGGGCGACGGCACGCAGCAGTACGCTGTCGTCGCCGACACGACCAATCCGGCCTACAGCGCCACGCTGGGCGGCTTTGTGTTGGTGGCGGGCACGCCTAGCGTGAGTGTGCCCGTCCTGGCGGTGCTGGCCGGCGCGGCCGGCAACGCTGTAATCGGGGCGGTCTCGGTGATTGCCGGGGCGATTTCGGGCGTGGATACCGTCACGAACGGCGCCAGCTTTGCCAACGGCGCTGACGCTGAATCGGACCCAGCCTTGCGCACGCGCTTCATCGCTTACATCCGCAGCCTGTCCAAGGCCACAAAGGACGCCGTAGGCTACGCCATCACGTCCCTCAAGCAGGGCGTCACGTACGCGCTGGTCGAGAACCAGACGTACGCCGGCGCGGTGCAGATGGGTTACTTCTATGTGGTGGTAGATGACGGCACCGGCGCGCCCGGCAGCACGTTCCTCGCCACCGTGGCGAACGCGATCGACGCAGTGCGGCCGCTGTGTAGCAGCTTCGGTGTGTTCGCGCCGGCGCTGGTGAATGCCTCGGTGGCGATGACGTGCACGGTTGGTGCCGGCTACGACGGCGCTGCCACGCGGCAGCTCGTTGCGACGGCCCTGGCGAACTACATCAACGCGCTGCCGCGCGACGTGGTGGCGCAGACCATGACGCTGCCCTATAGCCGGCTGGCACAGGTGGCCTATGATGCCTCGCCGGGGGTCACCAACGTGACGGGCGTTACTCTGAATGGCGGCACGGCTGACCTGGTGGCCACGGCCAAGCAGACTGTCAAGGCCTCTACGATCTCGGTGGCATAAATGGCAGTCGGCGATCAAAACGATGTCCACCGCCGGCTGCGGGGCTACCTGCCGCGCTGGTTCCCCGATGAGAGTCAATCCCCAGTCATTACCGGCCTGCTGCAGGGTCTGGCCTACACCAGCGCCTTTATCTACAGCCTGCTGAGCTACGCCCGCCTGCAGACGCGAATCAAGTCCGCCACCGACGGCTGGCTCGACATGATCGCAGCTGACTTCTTCGGCTCGGCGCTGCTGCGCGCGGCAAACCAGTCGGATGACTCGTTTCGGGCGCGGATCCTGATCAACCTGTTCCGCGAGCGAGCGACGCGCGCGGGCCTGATCCGGGTACTGCAGGACCTGACGGGCCGCACGCCGGTGGTGATCGAGCCGACGCGGCCGGCGGACACTGGCGCATACGGCGGTCCTCTGATCGGGTACGGCGTGGCCGGGGCGTACGGCTCGATGCTGATGCCATTCCAGGCCTTCGTGACAGCGTTTCGCCCGGCCGGCACGGGGATTCCAGTCATTGCCGGCTACGGCATCTCGACCGGGGGCTATTCGCAGGCCTCCCGCGCCGCCTACGCCTCTCTCTCAATGATCCAGGGGGGCGTGACCGACGCAGACATCTACGCCGCGATCGACAGCGTCAAGCCGGTGGCCACGATCGTGTGGACGCGGATCAGCAGCTAACCCTACCTTCACAGCTTTGCTTTGCGGCGCCTACGGGCGCCGCTCTCATTTCCGGAGCCTAAATGGACCGCCAGATCGTCTACCCCGGCCAGATCCCCCTCGAGACGGATCTGCTCAACACCAACAAGTACGCCATGGTCGCGCTGGCCAAGATGGCCGCTGCGATGCTGGGTACCGCCACCGTGGTGAGTGGCCTCGGCTGCGTGCCGACCGGCCCGGCCTCGTTGCAGGTCGTCGTGAACCCCGGGGAGATCTACAGCCTTGCCAACATCGACGCGACGGCCTACTCGTCGCTGCCGGCGGACACCGCGCACAGCATCCTGAAGCAGGGCATTTCCCTCGACCCCGTCACGCTGAGCTGCCCCGCGCCGGCCACCGCCGGCCAGAGCGTGAACTACCTGATCCAAGCGGCATATCAGGACTCGGATACCGGCCTGATCACGCTGCCGTACTACAACGCCAGCAACCCCACGCAGGCCTGGTCCGGCCCGGGCGGCAGCGGCGCCCAGCAGGCAACCGCACGCAAGGGCATCGTTAGCATCCAGGTGAAGGCCGGCGTGGCGGCCACCACTGGCACGCAGACGACGCCCGCGCCGGATGCAGGCTACTCTGGCCTGTGGGTGGTGACGGTCGCCAACGGCCAGACCACCATCACGTCGACCAGCATCGCCCAAGCGCCCAACGCGCCAATCCTGCCGGCGGACCTGCTGCATGCGATCCAGCAGAATGCGCTGACGACGGCAGTGGACACCGGCACGGCCAATGCCTATGCCGTCAGCTACTCGCCGCCGATCACCACGCTGACCGACGGAATGGTGCTGTGGTTCAAGGCCAAGACGGCAAACAATGGCGCCTCGACGCTGAACGTCAACGGCTTGGGCGCGCAGCCGATGGTCG
Organism: Cupriavidus sp. 05L411; assembly: GCF_056398045.1. Lineage (NCBI taxonomy): Bacteria > Pseudomonadati > Pseudomonadota > Betaproteobacteria > Burkholderiales > Burkholderiaceae > Cupriavidus > Cupriavidus sp. 05L411. Next base: position 53,602 of record NZ_JBFTOQ010000006.1, read on the forward strand.
GTGGCGCGCACAGCGCGCTGCAGGGCGGCGAGATCGTCGCCGGCGGCAAGGCTCAGGTCGTCTGGCGCGCGGACATCAGTTCGTTTGTGCTACTGGAATGCACCGGTGGCGCGCTGCAGGTTGCGCCTGCGACACAGCCACAGCATGCGGTGCAGCTCACCCAGGCGTCCGGTATCGTGGGGTCGGCGCGCAACGCCCAGATGCTGGTCGCAGCCGCGTCCTCGACGGCCACGTTCACAGCCGACGAGCTGATTGTCGAATCGGCGCTCGGTGGGGCACGATACTGCCTCGCCGGGGTCAATCAGACGATCAACCTGGCCACCACCGGCGCAGGCGGCATGGACGGCGGGACCCCGCCCGCCAATGGCTACGTGGGGATCTACGAGATCTACAACCCTACCACCAACAGCCGTGCGCTTTTGGGGCGCGATGCGACTAGCGTGCTGCTGCCTGATGTCTATGGTGGCGCAAACATGCCAGCCGGCTACACGGCGTCGGCGCTTGTTGCCGTGTGGCCGACCGACGGCGCCGGGAAGTTGGTCTCGGCAAGCATGATCGGTCGTAGGGTTCTGATCCCCACGACGGGGGTTCTCAGTTCCAGCGCTCAACAGGCATCGCTCACGCCGCTGTCCCTTGCGGGGGCGGTCCCGAAGAATGCAAGGCATGTCAGGGGCTGGTTAAGCGCCCTATGCAATACCGTCGGAACGGCGCAGAACATGTCCCTTTCAAGCGCCGCCTCGGCGTTGGGGTCGGCATACTTCGGCGCCGCCGCCTCGTTGGCCGGCGTGAGCACCATTGGCATGGTGGAGATCGACATCGTTGTCCCCCAGACGGTCTACTACACGGCGCAGACTACAGGCGGCATCGCGACGTTCAGCATTTCCGTTATGGCATACGATTTCTAACGAGAGGCGTGCGATGAAAGACATTTGCGTGCAGTTTTTGGACGCATCGGAAGCCACGGTGGTCTCCGTGTTTGGTGCCCCGCAGGACCCGGCCGCATGGTCGAACTTGGGCCGGGTTCCGAGTGATGATCCGAGGTATGCCGCCTATTACGACTCGCTTCCCGAGATGTCGCGGCAGTTCATGGTCGCGTCTGGCGCCTGAGTTGTGCCGGTGGTTCTCTACGGCACCAAGCCGAGCGGCGCCGTTAGCGTGAGGGTTTAGAATGCGAAGGGATAAAGATCCAAGCAATTCGGGGAAGGAAATTGGACAAAAGCAGAAGACGGCTCATAGCCAGCATCTGGGGTGCTAGCTTGCTAGTCGGCGGCGTTGGCATTCGGTCGCTAAGTGTCAATCGCTTGCATCGAGTGCGCCCGGTCGGATTTGAGTACGTGCCGGGAAGCATTCTCGGATGCGCTGGGCCTGGCCGCGCTCGGCATGACATCGATCTGCAGGCGCTCTTCGACCAGCGGTTCAGGTCCGAACAGGGGGCGACGGAGGTATGGGTGGACCCCGTCAACGGCTCTGACTCCAACAAGGGCGGCCAGAGCCACCCCTACCGGTCAGTCGGCGCGGCTATGACAAACACTCCGTCGCTAGGCTGTATTTGGCTCAAGCCAGGCACGTATACGGATCGACTTGATCTTCGCGCTTCGCAAAACATGATAGGCAATGGGTCGATTGCGCGTGCGGTGCACATCAAGGCTTGGGGCGGTCCTGGCTCAGTGACGTGGCGCGCGCCAGGCGCCCAGCCGGGTCAGATGGAGTGGCACAGCGGCTACCCTACATCGACGCTCTTTGATGCGGTGCCGCCGGGTGGCGAATTCGTGTCGCACATCGTTTTCCACGAGCAGGACCGCGAAGTACAACTGCAGTGGTACGCGACGGCGGCCGAAGTCAACGCCGTTGGATCAGGCTGGAGCCAGAACCCCAGCACCAAACGAATCTACCTGCGGCACGAGAACCGGGATTTCACCAAGACGGCTGAGCTCGGCCGGGTCGAGATCATGTATGAGCGCCCGGCTGACCATCTGATCTACGGCGCCAAGCTCTACTTGGAGGGCATTGCGATACGGGGCGACAATCAGCTCTCCGTAATCCCCCAGAATGGCATCCGCCCCATCGTGTACGCAAAGGACTGCCGCCTTCAGTATCTGGGGTACCACAACCTACAGGTGAAAGGTGGCGAGATCTACCTGCAGAACTGCCTCACCGAACGCAGTCTCAACGGGGATGGGCTCAACTACAACGATGATGATGCCGGGCGATCATCAGAAGTTGTCGAGATCGATTGCATTGGCCGGCTGAACGGCGTCATCCAGTATCGCAAGTTCACTGGCGTACGGAACTGTCAGGGTAGTAGCGGCCACGGCAGCACCAGGGTGTGCAGGATCAACGGGGTCTATGAGGGGAACTACGGGCAGAACATCGCTGACACTGGCCACGGCAGTAAGACGTGGATGGTTGGCTCCAAGCTAGGAAATGCATCCAGCGTTCTTTCGCCTCAGCCCACACCCGCGCGCTTTTACGCCAATCTATGGACTGAGGGCGATGCGTGGCTAGACCACGTACAGGCGGTTGGCGCAATGTCCCCATACGGGCTCTGGATCGAGAATGGGTCTGCTCGCTTGTACCGATGCCCACTCTCGGGGACTGCGGCCGCCATTGGCGGCCGTGTCAAGCCGACGGAGTACAACCCGGCCGTGCCCATGCAATAGCGAGCGCCGACCTGACAGCGCCAGTTGCGCGGTTCCGGCCGTTGGGGCTCGCCTATGGCAAAGCCCCCTGGTCGGCCAGGTGTTGGGCTACGAAGGTTGCCCCCTCTGTGGTCAGGTGCCCGTAGTCCCAGCTCAGCAGCGCATCGGGTTCATTCGGGACATGCGTCAGGCAGCCACCTGTTGTGCAGAGGTACTGCACGATGGAGACGAACCGGACGCCCTCCGAACCCATCGCCTTCTTCATTTGAGCGTCGACGGTGAAGGAGGTCGGGTCCAGATTGGTCGCGAGCCGCTCTGGAATCCTGCGCGCGGGATAGCTTTGCTTCCAGTCCTGGTAGACCAGCTTGGGCAGCATATCCTTCCAGCGCGGCGCTGGCCCAAGGACGACTATCTGTTTGATGCCGGCGCTCTTGAGCGCTGTGATTGCCGCGTGTAGACCTTGCCGCGCGGGCGAATCGACGTCCCAGTTGTCCTGGTAGTGGTTCCACACGGCAAAGAGAATCACCATCTGTGGCTGTGTGCGCCGGATTGTCGCGAGCGCGTATTCGTTGCTTCGGGCGCAGGATTCATACCTGAAGTTCAGGATTGGGGGGCACGAATCACGTGTGAATTGTGATATGGCGTAGTCATCGCCGAGAAGCTTGCGCAAGCCGGGATAGAGCCGCGCAGCGTGCGAGTCGCCCCAGACGAAAATCGAGCGGCCACCGGGCACCTGCGGTGCCTGTATGCATTCTTCGCTGAACCCATCGAATGCATTCTCGGCAGCCAGCCAGCACTTGGAAGTGCGCGCGTCGATCGCGTAGTTGTACTTGAAGTCCGCAATGTGCCTCACCTCTTCCGGGAACCGCGATGGGATACCGTCGTGGGCGAACGTGATGTAGCCCACGCAACCGGCCAGCGCCGCCGTTCCGCACAGTCCAGCCAGCTTTGCGCGACTGCGGCCGCCGAAACGGAGGGGGCTTTCCACCAGCCGATACGTCAGCCAAGCCAGCGCGACGCTGGCGAGTACCGCGGCGATGCGCATTGTGATGGGTGGCGTGCCGAGCTCAAGGATGCGTGCAAAAGACAGAAGGGGCCAGTGCCACAGGTAGAGCGGAAAGCTGATGGCGCCGAACCACAGCATCGGCTTGGCGGACAGGATCTTTCGGTTCAGCCATGCATTGGGCCCGGCGTCGATCAGCAGATACGTGCCAAGCGTGGGCAGCAACGCCCACCAGCCGGGGAACGCTACGTCTTGCTTCAGCAGCACAATTGTGAGGCCGACTAAGAGCGCGCCCAGGATTGACTTCGCGTTTCCGTGCCCAGGGAAGAATGAGCCCTTGTTGAGGTGCTGGTACGCCAGCAGCGTGCCAATCAGCAGTTCCCATATGCGGCTCAGCGGAGAGTAGAAGGCGGCCGTTGGGTCACTGTGAATCGTCAGTATGTTGAGTGCAAAAGACGCAGCGCAGACCACGGTGATCGGGATCAGCGCATTCACGCGGGCGCGCCAGCACAGCCAGAGAATCAAAGGCCAGAAGATGTAGAACTGTTCTTCGATGCCGAGGGACCAGAGGTGCAGAAGCGGCTTCACCTCGGCGGCCGGGTCGAAGTAGCCGGCTTCGCTCCATAGGGCGAAGTTAGACACGAATCCGGCACCCGATGCCAAATGCTTGCCAAGTTCTTTGAGCTCGGCGGGCATAAGGCTAGACCAGCCGAACGCGAAGCACGCTATCAGCACTAGCGTCAGCGCTGGGAAAATGCGGCGTATGCGCCTGGCATAGAAGTGCGAAAAACGGAACGTGCCGGTGGCAACGCCTTGCAGGATGATTTTCCCAATCAGGTAGCCGGAAATGACGAAGAAGATGTCAACCCCAACGAATCCCCCGCGAAGCGCTTGGGGGAAAGCGTGGAACAGCACGATAGAGCAAGCGGCGACGGCACGAAGCCCATCAATGTCTGCGCGGTAATCCTTATGGCTCTGTGGGGTGCTGAGTACGGGGCCCGGCGTACTGGCTTCGATGCGCATTTTTCTGGCAGTGGTTTCTAGTTTTGAGCCGAGATTCTACGGCAGAACCGGCCCGCCTCCGGCTACAAGTGCCTGCATGATCTATTGGGCACCACCGTCAATCCTTCGTTGTTTGAACTCACGGCCACCTTCGGGTGGCTTTTTTCATGCCCGCCGTGCGCGGGTTGAAAAGGCAAAAAAAAAACCGGATTGTGCGGGGTGCCCATTCCGGTTTCGCGCAGCGTGCGCATAAGTGGTGCAGCAACGCTGCGTGCTGCCAATTTAAACATATGAAGATCTGATATAGGAGTTGCCTAATTCTCTTGTTGTTGTCGGCCAACGCTTAGAAATATTCAGGGGCGGACCAAGTGCATGCCTCTTCATTCCACGTGCGGTCTTCCGCGCACAAAGCCACCTTCGGGTGGCTTCTTCATTTCCGGGGTCACAAATGTCCGAACCAATCAGCGGCGGTGCCGCAGCCGGCGCGGCGGGCGCCGCTGCTTTCAAAGCCTTCGGCGGCCCAGCGGCGGTCGCCGCTGGCGCATCCGGTCTTGCCGCTCTTGTAGTGATGATGATGATGACTCCACGAAGCCCAAGAGAGTGGGCGGTAGGGCTGATCTCTACCGTCGTTTCCAGCGTGGCCGGCGGCGCGGCCGTCGTGCAGAAGTTCGGGCTGCAGGCCTGGACGCACGACTACATCGGTCTGGTGGCGCTGTTCGGCGTCGTATTTGCCTGCGGCCTGCCAGGCTGGGCCATCGTGCGCTGGCTGTTCAACTTCATCGAGCGTCGGCGCGACAAGGACCTGGCCGAGGTGGCGGGGGAAGTGCGTGACGCGGTGACGGGGGGCAATCATGGTTGATGCTCTGGTCATCGCCGCGCGGCTGCGCCCCTGTTGATTGAGCGCAGCGATGAGCGTCGCGAGCTGCGGCGTGTGCTTGCCGCTGGCGTCAAACTACTGACTATAGGCACGATCTATGAGGGCGGCGAGTGGGATGCCGCTGGCAACGTGCTCACGCCGCCGGTGGCCGTGCCCGGCTGGCACGTGAACCTGCGGCTGGAGCGCCCGTTGACCGCCGGCGAGGCGGCGGCGCAGGGGAGCATTGTCGTCGCGCCTGAGCCGGGGTCGCCGTATCGGGTGTGGGCTTGATGCAGGCAGCGTGCCGGACGGTAGTTACCTACCGATCACCGATATGAATCAGCCACTCGTCGCCGAATGGGCCAGGGGCGTATAGCCAGGATCCACGCACAGATTAGCGGCCCTAGGGCGGGAAAGATTGCGAGAAAAGCGATCGACGTTGGCAGATGTGTCCGCGCAAAGATCCGGCGAAGAGGGAAGATCCAGAGCAACTGGAAAGCGAAGAGGCAGGCGAGTTGAGTCATATCGGCAACTGAGGCTATCGAATCTGGGGCCGTGGACGGCCCTGGGGCCACGCTACATCCCAAAGTGTCCGAGGTCGGCGGCTCGAATGATGCGCCGATTGCTCGGAAATCGCTCCCCTCCAACGGGGGATATTCTGAGCGTCCTAGCATCTCAAGATCAGAGGCACCAGATCATTCACAGCCCGCCGCGCGCGGGCTTTTTCTATTTCGGAGTCCGCATGGACCTACAAATCTTCCGGGCTGCCGCTGGCCTATCGCCGGCGCTCGCCGCGCGCTGGTGGCCACAGGTCGAACCCGCGCTGTTCGAGTTCGGGATCCTGTCGCCGGCTCGCGTGGCCGCGTGGATCGCGCAGACCGGCCACGAGTCGCTGGGCTTCTCGCTGACCCGTGAGCTGTGGGGGCCAACGCCGGTCCAGATGCGCTACGAGCGCGACCTGTCGGCGCCGTGGCCGCCGGCGAACAAGACTAGCCGCAATCAGAAGCCATTCGAGCTCGGCAACATCCAGCCCGGGGACGGCAAGCGCTTCATGGGCCGTGGCCTCATCCAGATCACGGGGCGCGCGAACTACCGGGCATGCGGCGCCGCCCTCGGTTTCGACCTGGAGGCCACGCCGGCCATGCTCGAGGGCGACGCGTTGGCCGCGCGCTCGGCATGCTGGTTCTGGGCCAGCCGCAACCTGAACCGCTTTGCCGATGCCGGTGACTTCGTGGGGCTGACGCGGGCCATCAACGGCGGGATCAACGGTATCGCCGAGAGGCGCGCCTTCTGGGCGAAGGCCAAAACAATACTGGGGGTCGCATGAGCGCGCTATCGAAGGTCTTGCAGGACTCGCCCGGCAATGGGCTCTCCTTCTGGTGCCCGGGCTGCGGCACTTCCCACACGATTCAGCATGGCGACGGGCCTGGCCCACGTTGGGGCTGGAACGGCGATGTCGAGCGCCCGACCTTCACGCCGTCTGTGCTGGTGCGAACTGGTCATCACGTCCAGGGCTACGACGGCGGCGGGTGCTGGTGCGACTTCAACGCCGAACTGAAGGCCAAGGGCGAGGAGCCGTGCGCCTTCAATTGCGAGGTGTGTCACAGCTTCGTGACCGACGGCCGCATCCAGTTCCTGGGCGACTGCACGCATGCGCTAGCCGGCCAGACGGTGCCACTGGCCGAATTCCCTGAGGGTTGGGGCTGCTGACTCCCAGCCAAGTTTTCTCTCAGTCTTCCAAGTTTTCTCTCATGCCAGCCGCCTTTGGGCGGTTTTTTGTTTTTGAGGCCCCTATGGCTGTCACCGATACCCACGAAGAGAAAGAGGCCCTGGCCGTCGACGTACTGCTGCCCGGGCACGAGGCGCGCACCACCACACCGCTCTTCCTGCATTCCAAGAAGGCGCTGATCGAGCGCGAGGGCGGGCGCTGCTTCATCTGCGGCGAGACGGCAGAAGAGAGCGGCCATCCGCTCGAGGCGCACCACCATCCCATCGAGCGCTCGCTGGCCAACATGATCGACTGGGCCAGCGTGGCCGAATTCGCGCGCGCCGGCGCGCTGGGCCCGCACGCCGCCGCGTTTGACTGGGACGCCTTCGACACGGCCGACCCGTACACCTTCGTGGACGACATGACGGTCAACGGCCTGCTGCTCTGCAAGGCCCACCACACCGGCAAGGACGAGGGCATCCACGACATGCCGTTCCCGCTCTGGATCGCCCAGAAGTACGCGCGGGAAGGGTACCAATTCACGCCCACGGAGGTGATTCACCATGCTGATTCTTGATTCTATCGGGGCGGCCGTCAAAGCCGTCTTCGCCACGCCCGAGCGAATCTTCTTTGCTGCGGTGCTGGTGGTGCTGGCGCTGGCGGGCGGCTCGGTCTGGGTCTATCGCGGTGAGCGGGATTCGGCGCGCGCGGAGCTCGTGCAGGCAAAGGCCGATCTGGGCAAGGCCACGGAAGCCAACAAGGCGCTGGCTGGCTCGGTGGCCACCCAGAACGCCGCGGTGGCAACGATCGAGGCGCAGGCCAAGATCCGCGCCTATGCCGCCGCGAAGGCCGATGCCGAAGCGCAGGCCGCCCAGTCCAAGTACACGCTGCTGGCCGGCAAGATCCAGGCTCAGGTGCCGGGCTCGGACCAGTGCGCATCGCTGCACGGGCTGCGGCAGACCTTCACGACCGAGCGGGGGAAGCTATGAAGTGGCAACTTGCGAAATTTCGGAATTTCGCGGCGTTGGCTGCACGCAGGAATATTTTGGGAATATTCTGCGCCGCGCTTTGTAGTCTCGCCGGCTGCGCCGCCGGGCCGCAGGTGATCGAGAAGCCGGTGGAGGTGAGGGTGCCGGTGGCCGTGCCGTGCAAGACCGCCGAGATCCCCGAGCCAGACTGGCCGCTGGCGAGGGTGCCAGAGACGGCCAGCGACTTTGAGTGGTACCGCGCCGCGCTCGCGGAGCTGCTGCTGCGCGGGGGGTATGAGGTCCGGTTGAAGGCAGCGGTGGCGGCCTGCCAATGAGTTCGCCGATGGTCTACGATCAAATTCCGATCACCACGTCGGAGACCATCATGAGGATGTCAAAGCATATTGCCTGCCGTGCCGGCCAGCCGGCGCCTGCAAATCCAAACTGGCCGAGCCGGACCGGCAGCCCATCTGGGGGCGGGCGAGGCAACAACCCGCCTAGCAAGGGGAAGTAGGTGGAGACAGGCGGGGGCAATTCGGCGGCTTCTGCCCGCGGCTCGCGCGGCGCCGCGGCAGCGTCCATCAATTCGGGCAGTTAGGGGTGCAGGATCGTGGGGCGCCGTGTTAGGTTCCGGACGCGCCGGCGGCGGCCGACTATGACGCGTGGCAGGAGTGGGTTATGGGGTCGGTGCTGGGCGCGCTGGGGAATTGCGCTGCGCGGCACCGAGCGACGGTGGAGGCGTGGCCGAAGTAGCCATATGTCGTCACGGTCAGAAGAAAGAAGGGTGTAGGCAGCATGGGCCTGTCGCCTACACCCCAATGAATAGCGACCGGGGTCAATTCAATCGCCGTACCGGAGTATGTCGTGTTGTAGTAGTTTCAGTAGCCCCGCTGATGGGGGGGCGCCTAAAAGGAAGGGAAATGCCTTGCCGAGCCCGATTGGGACGGCAAGGCGAAGGCACGCAACGGCCAGAGAGATCCCGCTCGCGCAGCACGAATCCTGTTTGAGATACGGCAAAGCAACAGTTTGGTAGCGCACACTTGGACGCTTTGTGCCGACGTCTGCATAAAGGGGGCGCTAGGCGCTGGTGGAGGTGCGGCAGCGCAGCGTATGAGGCTGGAGGCGGCTTGCCAACGATGGTAGCGGATGCTTCTGGGTAAGGCTCGGGCGATTCCAAATAAAAAAACCGCTGGCTAGAGCGGGCCGAAGTGACATTGAGCGGACGCTTAAACCGCTCAACCGAAATATCTCATAATTAAGTCAATTATGATGCCACCCGTGGTGGGGGCTTTAAGAGTTTGCGCGGCGCCGGCTTTTTACGCTCCTCCCTGTTTCGGAAAACTGAGAGGTGTGTTCAATTAGGATTATGCGACCTCGCGTGACCACGCCCGGTAGGAAACCTGCGCTGAACATACAGCAGACAATAGAGCAGCCGCCAGTCGTTTTCAAGGTATAGGAAGCGCCCGCTAGTTGGCAAACCGAGGGGTTTCCCTTGGTAAGCCGGAAAGACCTTGAATATCCGAAATGAAATGTATTGAATGCATTGGCCCGGCGCGAGTAGGTAGCACCTGGCGGTCAAGATCTCATAAGAGGTTGCAAGCTACGCCGCCGAGCGATAGCGGCCTTGATGCATCGGTTGCAATCTACGCTTCCCAGCTGCCGTTCAAAAATATAAGAGGCAAGAATGCTGAGCCCACATGAAGTAGCGACCCTCATGCTAGTCCAGGGCGCACCGGATCACACTGAACTCGATCGCGCGGATTTGGAAGCGCTCCGCGAGCACCAACTTGTCAACCTGGAAGAGATCGCTTTAGGGCGCCGACCCTGCATCACGCCCAAGGGCGGCGCTGTCCTCGAGGCCATCACTCGCATACGCTGACGGTCGAGACTGCAAAAGAGTCACTCTATCGGGCCGGCCGGGATGCTCATCCGCGCGACACTGGCTGCGATAGGGCAGTCCGACCCCCGCGCGCGGAGTTCATAAAAAAGCACCCGCGGCCGGGAAGGTGCGGGTGCAGAAGGGAAATGCAGGCCAAATCCGCGTGGCCAGACGGCATTCTAGTGAATTTATGTCCGAGATAACATAACTCTTCAGAGTGGTACTTTCCGAGTTTCCCGCGGGTATTCTCATAGCCAGGCTCTACCCCTCGACCTCCTAGGCATAGAGCAGGCCGTGCAGCGGATTGGCCCCAGAGGCGCGTGGTGATAGTGGCATACGCATTGCGTTGCAACGCATTGAACTCAGACCTATCCTGAAAAAAGAGGTCTTTGTGCTTCGCAACTGTACCGGAGGCCCCCTATGAAGCCCGTGATCCACCACTTCCATACCAACCCGCCTCATCACGGTGCGCGGTACTACTTGGCGATTGCAGTCTGGTTACTGATGCCGGCACTGGCTTACCTAGTGTGGGAGGCAATCTCTGCAGGCCACTGAGATGCGGGAGTGTTTCAAGTAGTAAGCCCTATATACGAAAAGATCCCTATTGGTCACACTTGGCGCTGGCGTGCAGTCCGAGTTTTAAGGGGAGTAGCCGCATCGCAGCGGAGCCACATCATGTTACGGGTATTGGTGCTGTTTCTAATTCTTCTGGTTTTCCGAGCGATTTGGTTGCATCGGCATGTCGCCACTATGCGGTTGGTTCGACGCGACTCGTCGGGCTGGTTGAGTTATGAGTTGCGTCGGCGTGTTCGATTGGCGGCAGTTCCTGCACATATCTCGGCCTATCCCGTTCCGAGAGAGGAGCGCGTCCGTGTCGTTCGGATGGCAGGGCTGGTTCTATGGCACAAGGAACTCAGCGTCGCGCTGCCGAACGAGGCAAGTTCGCATCTGGGCGATATTTCCCCGCAGGAATTCGATGCCCGCTTTCCCAGTTGGCTGCAATTGGGTCCTCCAGGGCACGGCGCTTAGTGCGTGCCTGCATCCGATGCGAGCGAAAAGGGCTCCACCGGTACCAGGCGCTTTTCGGAGAATGTCAGGCCTTCTCTTTGAGGGGCCGTGGCGCCGGTTCTGCATCCATTCGCTCTGCCGGGTAGGGCCGCATGAAGCTGCGTGCCCGCTCTGGATCCCGGCAGGTCAGCCAGTCATCCCATTCCGCCCGCGGCACGATGACGATCATCCGTTTTTCCTTGCCCGGTGCATGGAAGCGGTTCATCAGCGGGTGCTTGTCCGAGTTGATGGTCAGCATGGTGAACGAGAAGGCGCCATCCGGCCAATCCCGCCACAGGCCGGCGATGGCGAACTCCGGGTCGTCCTTCAGCCAGATCTTCCAGCGCACGGACTTGGGTCCGGCTTCGTAGTTCGGCTCGTAGAAGCCGGTCGCCGGCACCAGGCAGAGCTGCCCCTTCTTCCACGGCCCGGAGAACGACCGCTTCTCGCCGACCGTCTCCGATCGCGCGTTGGTGGTGTCGAACTTGGCCACGCCCGGCGGGATGCGGTTTTTGGGCACCATGCCGAACGTGCCCACCAGCGCCTGCCGCGCGCCGTCAGCTTCGGTCACTACGATCGGCGCCGCATAGTCCGGCCAGGTCTCGGGCGGATAGCCCAGGGGCGGCGGCTCGACGCCGAAGACGTCGCGCAGCAGCTGGCGCTGCACCGGGGCGTAATTAGTGCACATCCTCATCTCCTGGCAAGGGCGTGAGTGGCAACACCCGCCGCGCCTTCTCCGAGACGCGCCGGTGCTTGTCCTGCGCATCTTGCCACGTCGCCGAGGTGAATATCTTGTCGATGCCGCCGCCGGCCAGGTGGGTCAGGAAAACCGGTTTGTCGCTTATCTTGTCCGACCACGGGCAGAAGCATGTCCAGACACGGGCATCCTGCTCGGGAAGGTCCGTGCGCAGCACGAAGCGTTTGAACCAGCCCCTCAGAAATTCATGATGGGCGTTCCCGTCCAGCGTCTGGACCGGCTGGCCGTGAGGGTCCAGAAGGTACAGCTGCATTCTGAATGGATCGCCATAGGCATCCGGCGTGCCGCCGCGAACGGCATGGCGCAGCGCGCGTACCCAATTCTCTGGGGTGTCGGGGGGCATGGTGGGGCGGCTGCAGCTAGTCAGCGGCGCGGGAACCGTGCGCGTAGCGGCGTTTTCACCGCCGGCCGGGCCACCTTGATCCGGTGATGCTGGCCATCCTGCTCGAACGACAGGTAATCGGCCGTCCACACCATCTTCTCGATGTGGCGCGTCTCGATGCCATGCACGGTCACCGCGCTGGCCGTGACGGTGACGCCTTCGCAGTCGAGGCGCAGCTCGGCCGTGTCGCCGGGCAGGAACTGGGTTTCCAGGAAGATCGATGCCGCCTGGTAGGTCACAGGGAACATGCCGTCTCCTGCCGGGTAGCGTAGTGGCGCTCACCGCGGGTGCGCAGCCGGATGGTGTTCGGGCCGAGGATGTCGGCGCCATCGGCGAGGCAGAAGCTCAGGCGCGCACCGTCGTGTTCGAACGCCAAGCGGTCGATTGTCCACGGCAGCGCCTGGAGGGCCGCTGTATCGACACCCACCAGGTGCAGCGTGGCGCCGGCGGCCTGAGCGGCTGCCTCTACCTCCGGGTTCCATGTGTCGGCCGTGAGCAGCGGATCGTCGATCGTGAGGCTGGGGCAGCGGATGGCCAAACGCGCAGCCCCATGGGACTGGCTATATAGATAGACGGTATCGGGGGCGCAGGCGAACATGTCTCTCTCACTGGATACTGTATGGATATCCAGTATAAGAGTCGTCCTAGGCCGAACGAGGATAGTTGAGTCAACTGTATGGATATACAGCAATCTCTCTACCGCGCACTTATGACCCGAGGTTAAGTGCGCTCACATCAAGGGTCAGGCGATAGCGAACGGGGCACTCTGGATCAGGATCCTCTACGTTTTCCAAAACATAGGGGAAACCACCTAGCGGAAGCGTTTCGACGACGCACCCAACCAGCGTCACTTCCGCTAGCCCAGTCAAGAAAGGAACCAAATCCGCCATTTCTGCGCCGATCGATAAGGGTTCCTCGCCATCGAGATGCCATATTGGCTGTCTGACCTCATTGGAGGGCATTAGCTGAAAGTTGCTGACGGTCAGCTTTGGGCCCTTTGTAGTCGCACTGTGCTCCTGGCCATTCCTCAAATTGACCAGCCTTGAAACGCCTGGGCGATGCTGAGAAAGGCAGTTCAGAAGCTGACTCTCTGGGCTCAGTGCATTGATGAGTTCCTTGTCAAGCAGGTGATCGAGTGACGAATGCTGCCGGCCGAGCTTAAAAAAAATGCCCAGGTATCTGACAGATTTCTGTGACGGCGCGGCGTGCAGCAATAAGAAAGGCTGTGACCAAGCCGTCCAAATTATGGATGACGGGAAAATACGCGTGTGCCTGCGCCTGCGTCCCCTGAGGCAATCGCTTTGCCTGGAACTTTAACAACTCAGTCTGCTGCGCATCCTTGGCGTGGGCGCACTGCAGTAACGTTTCTTTGATTGCATACATCAGGGAAAGCACGTCGTCTCGAGCGCTTTTGTCCAACTGACCCGCCCGAGGAAGCATTTCGAAGGCCGTAATGAAAGTGCTTGCGACGATGGGTGACGCAGACCCGACATCGTGTGTCTTTGCGTTCACCCACATCGCATTCGGATTTGTGCGGTCTGGGTCAATCCCATCCGGGGTCTGCATGAGAAACGTTTCGTGCGGCGTGTATATCTCGAGATGGCGGCTAGGAACTTCGCAAATTAGCTTGATCGCGCCTTCCTTCGTGGAGGGAACCTGAAAGCTGCCAGCGTTGTCGCGGGGGAACATTGATTTGGTCGTCACACTTCGTCTCTCGCAAATGAACTGCGCTGTACCGCTTCTCGCCGGCCTGAGGGAGGGCGCGCGGAAGTGTTGTATTCAGAATGCAAAAAAGCCCACCGCGATGGGTGGGCTTCAATTCAAGTTCCAAATTTTGGAAGTTCTTATTCCAAAATTCTGATTAAGTTAGCAACTGCAAACCTCGCTAACCTTATAAATTCTGGGGTGGCTGATGGGACTCGAACCCACGACGACAGGAATCACAATCCTGGACTCTACCAACTGAGCTACAGCCACCGTCGATGTCGTTTTGCTTGGTGCCGAACGACGAAGAACAAGATCATACAATGCCGAGAGCCGGATGGCTAGTACTCCGCACAAATTTTTTTCAGTGCCACCTGCTTAACCAGCCAGCTTGGAGGATTCCTCCAACTCGAGCATTCGGCAGATAGCGGCCATGCTGCCAACCATGGTGCGTCGTTGTGCGCCCTGGTAGATGCGTACGCCTTTGGATTGGCGGAAGGGTACGGGCTTGACGGGGCGGCGGGCGGAGAGGCGGTTGGCTGGCAGCATGGCTACACCTGGTGACTTGCAACAACAGTTAGCGGTACCCGCTATGCGGGTGCGTTGGCACAATCGGGTGTCGGCTTGTACGGGGTTCACCCGCCTCAGCCGCACTCGTCAGAAGGCGCCGGGGCGGATGAGGCCGACAGCGATGCCTTCTAGTGAGAACTCTTCGCGGCCGGCTTGCACGATGATGCTGGGGAAGTCGGGGTTTTCGGCGATCAGCTCGATGGTGTCGCCGCGGCGGTTGAGGCGTTTGACGGTGACGTCGTCGCCCAGGCGGGCGACAACGATCTTGCCGTTGGCGGCTTCGCTGGCGCGCTTGACGGCGAGCAGGTCGCCATCGAGGATGCCGGCGTCGCGCATGCTGAGGCCACGCACCCGGAGGAGGTAATCGGGCTGCACGTCGAACACCGAGGCGTCGACCTGGTATTGGCGATCGATGTGTTCGGCGGCGAGGATCGGGCTGCCGGCTGCGACGCGCCCGACCAGTGGCAGGGTTAGCTGCATGACGCCGGCCATAGGCAGGGAGAACTGGTCGGGTAGCTCGGAGTCGCTGCGGGAAACTTTGAGGCGGATGCCGCGGGAGGCGCCCGGAGTGAGCTCGATCACGCCTTTGCGGGCCAGGGCACGTAAGTGTTCCTCGGCTGCATTGGGTGAGGAGAAGCCGAACTTGGCGGCGATCTCCGCGCGCGTGGGCGGGAAGCCCGTGTGCTGGAGGCTGCTGCGGATCAAGTCGAAAATCTGCTGCTGTCGCGGTGTCAGGGTCGCCATGGTCGCCGGTATTTAAAAGCACTGTATGTTTAAACAGTATGCTGTGATTTTATACAGTATCGAGTGAAGTGCAAGCGGAATTTTTGGGAGTTTGCGCATTGACAGGTGCGTCCTACGGGTCTTGGCGCGTGCCGTGACGAGCGGGCAGAGGGTTACAATTCCGCGGCACCTAGAGCGTCTCGCGCTGCTTGCTGCTCAACTTTTCTGGCTCCCGACCAATTTTCCGCCATGTCTCTCCTGCCTCGTGTCGTCGTGCTCGCTACTGGCGGCACCATTGCCGGTTCTTCTTCCAACCCAGCTAGCAGCGCGAAGTACCAGGCGGCGACGGTGCCGGTGACGGCGCTGCTCGATGCGGTGCCGGCGCTGGGCACGGTGGCGCGGATCGAAGCCGAGCAGGTTGCGCAGATAGATAGCAAGGACATGTCGTTCGCGCTCTGGTCCAGGCTGGTGGAGCGCGTGGCGTTCTGGTCCGCGCAGCCCGATGTGTCGGGCATTGTCATTACGCACGGCACCGATACCCTGGAAGAGACGGCCATGCTGCTGCACCTGGCTTGCGTGGGTAGGGTGCCAGTTGTGCTGACGGCTGCGATGCGGCCGTCGACCTCGTTGTCGGCGGATGGCCCGTTGAACCTGCTGGATGCGGTGCGCGTAGCGGCGGATGCTGGCGCGACGGCGAAGGGCGTGCTGCTGGTGATGAATCAGGAGATCCATGCAGGGCGCGATGTGATGAAGGCGCACACATCGGCGGTGAATGCGTTCGTGTCGCCGGTATCTGGGCCGATTGGTTTTGTTCAGGACAACCTCGTGCGCTTTGTGCGTACCCCCAGCCGCTTGCCGGTCAAGGCCTGGCCGGTCCCTTGCGCATGGCCGCAAGTCGAGGTCGTGGCTAGCTATGCGGAGCCGGGCCGGATCGTGGTGGATGCCTTGGCGCAGGCGGGCGTGGCGGGCCTGGTCGTGGCGGCCGCTGGCAACGGGTCCGTCCACCAGTCGCTGGTGGAGGCGCTAACTGATGCTGCTGGCGCGGGCGTGGCAGTGGTGCGCAGTTCGCGCACAGGAGCGGGGCATGTGGCGATTCCTGCGCCTCCCCGGCCGGCGTCGGGCGTTTTTGTTTCGGCCGGCGACCTCAATCCCTATAAGGCGCGCGTACTCCTGGCGCTGGCTCTGGCTGCGGAGCCAGGACTGGCAGAGGATCCGGCTGCGCTGCAGGCACTTTTCACCGAAAACTGAGGCGGCTTGCTCCCGATAGCAAAAGCACGCTATACTTTAAGGCTATTCAACCTTGCTGCACCGGACATGGCGCTCGGGCAGCTTATCCAAAAGGAGCGTCAATGCGTCATTACGAAATCGTATTTATCGTCCATCCGGACCAGAGCGAACAAGTCCCGGCCATGATCGAGCGTTACAAGACGCTGGTCACATCCCAGGAAGGCCAGATCCACCGCGTGGAAGACTGGGGTCGCCGTCAGATGGCCTACATGATCCAGAAGCTGGCCAAGGCTCACTACGTTTGCCTGAACATCGAATGCGGCAAGGAAACCCTGGCTGAACTCGAACACGCGTTCAAGTTCAACGATGCAGTGCTGCGCCACCTCATCGTTCAGACCAAGAAGGCTGAAACCGCACCGTCCCCGATGATGAAGGAAGTGCAGCGCGAAGAAGCTCGCAAGGCCGCGCAACAGACCAGCGAAGTCCAGGCCGCCTAAGTGCGGACTGTTGTGGTTGCCGCCGGCGTTGATCGCCGCGGCGGCAAGTGCGGGCATCGGTGCGGGAGAGTGCGTTGAACCAGTTAAGGCTCTGCGCAACGCTCGCGGAACGCGATGCCTTGCGTTACACCCCGGCCGGGGTCCCCGTGGTCAACTGCATCTTGCAGTACGCGGGCGAGACGGTCGAGGCGCAAACGCCCAGGCAGGTGGAGTTCGCCATCGCCGCCATGGGAATTGGTCAGATCGGCCAGCGGCTTGAGCGTACCCCGCTCGGCGCGATGCTCGACTGCGAAGGATTCCTGGCCCGCAGGCACCGCAACAGCAAGGCTCTCGTCTTTCACATCACTGGATGTAAAGCATTCGAAAAGGATTGAATCATGGCATTCGTCAAACGTGACAACAAGAACAAGAAGCGCTTCCAACAGCAAAACCCGCTGTTCAAGCGCAAGCGCTTCTGCCGCTTCACCGTGGCTGGCGTGGAACAGATCGACTACAAGGATCTGGACACCCTGAAGGATTTCATCGGCGACAACGGCAAGATCACGCCGGCCCGCCTGACCGGCACCAAGGCRCACTATCAGCGTCAGCTCGACACGGCCATCAAGCGCGCGCGTTTCCTCGCGCTGATGCCCTACACCGACCTGCACAAGAACTGATCGGCCCTAGGTCCGTTAAGGAGAAAACACGATGCAAATTATTCTGCTTGAAAAAGTCATCAACCTGGGCAACCTGGGTGACATCGTTCGCGTGAAGGACGGCTACGCCCGTAACTTCCTGATCCCGAACAAGAAGGCCCGCCGCGCTACCCAGACCGCTATCAGCGAGTTCGAAGTCAAGCGCGCTGAACTGGAAAAGGCAGCCGCTGAAAAGCTGGCAGCGTCGCAAGCCGAAGGCGAAAAGCTGAATGGCCTGACCGTGCAGATCACCCAGAAGTCGGGTGTGGACGGCCGCCTGTTCGGTTCGGTGACCAACGCCGACATCGCTGAAGCCCTGGCTGGCCAAGGCTTCAAGGTCGAGAAGGCGCAAGTGCGCCTGCCGAATGGTCCGCTGAAGGTTGTTGGCGACCACCCGGTCAGCGTCTCGCTGCACACCGACGTGCTGGTCGACGTGACGGTTTCCGTCCTGGGCGAACACGCCTAAGCATCGGCCTTGCTGCCGGTTCCCAATTGTCCTTCGGGATGGTGGGAGCCGGATGCCAGCGCCGCTTGCTTGACCAAACAAAAAGGCAGGAGCATCGCGCTCCTGCCTTTTTGTTTGGCCGCGCCCCTAGCTTGCCTGATTGGCCGATTGCTACAGGGCGGGGCCGGTTGTCCCGCCGTCACACGGCAGGATGCCCCAACAGCCGGCTGCGAATTCTCCGCCGGCTCGCTGGCGCCGACCGTTATAATCCCCCCCTATGAACGCGCCTGTCGCAGACCCCCAACTAGACAATCTCAAGGTACCGCCGCATTCCATCGAGGCCGAGCAATCGGTGCTGGGTGGCCTGCTGCTGGACAATGCCGCCTGGGACCGTATCGCCGACTTCCTGAACGAAGCCGATTTCTATCGCTTCGATCACCGGATGATCTTCCAGAGCATCTCCCGGTTGATCGCCGCCACCAAGCCGGCCGACGTCATCACCGTCTACGAGTCGCTGCAAGGCGCAGGCAAGGCGGAAGAGGTGGGCGGCCTGGCCTATCTGAATTCCCTGGCGCAGAACACGCCTAGCGCGGCCAATATCCGCCGCTATGCGGAGATCGTGCGCGAGCGCTCGGTGCTGCGCAAGCTGGTGACCGTGGCCGACGATATCGCTACCGCGGCTTTCGCCCCCAAAGGGCGCGAGGTGCGGGAGCTGCTCGACGAGGCGGAATCCAAGGTGTTCGCCATCGCCGAGGAAGGCTCGCGCGGGCAGAAGGGATTCCAGGAAATCCAGCCACTGCTGACCCAGGTGGTCGAGCGCATCGACGAGCTGTACCACCGTGACTCGAGCACCGATGTCACCGGCGTGCCTACTGGTTTTATCGACCTGGACCGCATGACCAGTGGCATGCAGGCCGGCGACCTGATCATCGTGGCGGGGCGCCCCTCCATGGGTAAGACCGCTTTCTCGCTGAATATCGGCGAGCACGTGGCGGTGGAGCAGGGCCTGCCGGTGGCCGTGTTCTCCATGGAAATGGCGGGCACGCAGCTGGCCATGCGTATGCTGGGCTCGGTCGGCCGGCTTGATCAGCACCGCCTGCGTACCGGCCGCCTGCTTGACGAAGACTGGCCGCGGCTCACGCACGCCATCCAGCGCATGAACGATGCGCAATTGTTCATCGACGAAACGCCAGCACTGAGCTCGATGGAGTTGCGCGCCCGTTCGCGCCGGCTGGCGCGCCAGTGCGGCCAGCTCGGACTGATTGTCATCGACTACCTGCAGCTGATGTCGGGCTCGGGCGGCGGGGAAAACCGCGCCACCGAAATCTCGGAAATCTCGCGCTCGCTCAAGGGCCTGGCCAAGGAACTCAACTGCCCGGTGATTGCACTGTCGCAGCTGAACCGAAGCTTGGAACAGCGCCCGAACAAGCGCCCGGTGATGTCGGACTTGCGTGAATCCGGCGCAATCGAGCAGGATGCCGACGTGATTCTGTTTATTTACCGCGACGAGGTCTACAACCCCGATTCGCAGGACAAGGGCACGTCCGAGATCATCATCGGCAAGCAGCGTAATGGCCCAATCGGCACCGTGCGGCTGACGTTCCTGGGGCAGTTCACCAAGTTCGACAACTTCAGCGGTGGCCCCGCCTTCTTCGACAACGACAACTGAAGCCAGTCTTGGCGCGGCTTGCCGGGCATCGTGGCTCGGTGGCCACAGTCGATCGCGCCTGCCGCGTGTCAAAGTCCCCCGGCATCGCCGCACAAACCTGTAAAATATTGCGTTTTGATGACAGCCGCCCTCGGGCGGCTGTCGTTTAATGCGTATCCGCCTGATTCAGTAACTACCCGCGGCGCCCCCGCGCTTCGACAAGGAACATTCCATGTTCGGCCGATTCATGCCCACTGAGGGCAAGTTCTTCGAATACTTCAACCAGCATGCCGATTGCGCGGTGACCGCCGCCCGCGAGCTGGAAGTGCTGGTCAACGACCTGCCCAATGCCGAGGCCCACGCTCGCCGCGTGCAAGCCACGGAAAAGAAAGCCGATCGCATCACGCATGACACGATTGACCTGCTGCACAAGACCTTCATCACGCCGCTGGACCGCGATGAGATCCACAAGCTCATCACCACCATGGACGACATCCTCGACCTGATGGAAGACGTGGCGGAAACCATCTCGCTGTACGACGTGACCAGCCTGACCGATGAGGCGCGCAAGCTGGCCTCCATCTGCGTGCAGTGTTGCGACCAGGTCAAGATCGCGGTCGGCCTGCTCGAGGACATGAGCAACGCGGGCGCTATCCTGAAGACGGCGCAGCAGATCGACCAGCTCGAGTCCGAGGCTGATCGCGTGATGCGCGCCGCCATGTCCAAGCTGTTCCGCGACGAAACGGACGTCAAGCGCCTGATCAAGCTGAAGGCGATCTACGAGCAGCTCGAAACCATTACCGACAAGTGCGAGGACGTCRCCAACATTCTCGAAGGCATCGTCCTGGAAAACGCCTGAGGCACGAATCGGCATGCAAACAATACAAATGAGCCTGTGGGTCATTGGCCTGCTGGTGGCTCTCGCCCTGCTGTTCGATTTCATGAACGGCTTTCACGATGCCGCCAACTCGATTGCCACGGTGGTGTCGACGGGCGTGCTCAAGCCGCACCACGCGGTGGCCATGGCGGCCATGTGCAATGTGGTGGCGATTTTCATCTTCCACCTGAAGGTGGCGGCAACCGTCGGCACTGGCACGATCGACGTCAACATCGTCGATCACTACGTGATTTTCGGTGCCCTGATGGGTGCCATTGCCTGGAACCTGATCACCTGGTACTACGGCATTCCCTCGTCGTCCTCGCACGCGCTGATCGGTGGCTTGGTTGGGGCTGCGGTGGCCAAGAGCGGCACCAGCGCACTGGTGGGCGGCGGTCTTCTCAAGACCGTGGCTTTTATCGTCATTTCGCCGCTGCTGGGCTTCCTGCTTGGCTCGCTGATGATGGTGATCGTGGCCTGGACATTCTTCCGTACGCCGCCGTCGCGGGTCGATCGCTGGTTCCGCAGGCTGCAGCTGGTCTCGGCATCGCTGTACAGCCTGGGCCATGGCGGCAATGACGCGCAGAAGACCATCGGCATCATCTGGATGTTGCTGATCGCCAGCGGCCACGTGGCGCAGGGCGGTGCGGAGCCGCCGATCTGGGTCATCGTTTCCTGTTACGTGGCGATCGGCATGGGCACCATGTTTGGCGGCTGGCGCATCGTGCGCACCATGGGCCAGAAGATCACCAAGCTCAAGCCGGTAGGCGGCTTCTGTGCGGAGACGGGCGGCGCGATCACGCTGTTCATCGCTTCGGCGCTGGGCGTGCCGGTGTCGACCACCCATACCATCACCGGCGCCATCGTCGGCGTGGGCTCGGTGCAGAAGATGTCGGCGGTGCGCTGGGGCGTGGCCGGCAACATCGTCTGGGCCTGGGTGCTGACGATTCCCGCATCCGCCTTCATGGCCGCTATCGCATGGTGGATTGGCCGGCAGATCCTCTAAGCCTCCGGGCCATCGGATACTCGCTCGACGAACAAACAAAAAGCCAGGCGCATTGCCTGGCTTTTTGTTTGTCGGGAAGGCCGGAGCCGATGGCTATCGATTGGCGAACGCGGCAATCGGATCGTCATCCACGGGGGCCGGGGGCGCAACGGAAGGCGGCGGTGGGGCTGGTGCGGCCGGGGGCGCGACCGATGCCGGCGCCTGGTTGATTCCCGATGCAACCCGCCGCGCGCCGTTGTACCGGGAGGCCCAGTACGACTTGGTCATGTCTTCGAGCCGCACCGTGCCGCCGGTGGATGGCGCGTGGACAAAGCGGTTCTGCCCGACATAGATGCCGACATGCGAATTGGCCCGGCCGGTGGTATTGAAGAAAACCAGGTCGCCCGAGGCCACCTGGCTGCGCTCCAGCGAGACGCCGCGGTCGCCCATGGCTTCGGTGGTGCGTGGCAGGTTGACGTTGGCGGCGCGCAGCACCACATAGCGGACCAGGCCGCTGCAGTCGAAGCCCGAGTCAGGCGTATTGCCGCCGTAGCGATAGGGCGTGCCAACCAGCGACATCGCCTGGATGGAGACTTCTTCCAGCCCGGCGCTGGGATCCACCATGGGGGTGCCTGCCGGCCTCGGCTGGGTGCTATAGCGCCCAGGCGGCGTTGAAGCGCAGGCGGCGAGCAGCAATGCCGCCGCGCAAAGCAGGGGCAGGCGGGCAGTGCGGAAGGCGTGGGCCACGCTGGGCACATGTCTTCCGGCAGGGGCTATCTGGCGCAGAGGCATCCTTCTTGGTCCGATCCCGGGCCAGGAGCCGTGGCGTGAGGGTGCAGCCCGGCGAGGGTGCCTCCGCTGGCGCCTTACCAGCGCAATTGCGCGTTGTAGGTGCCCGTACTCACGTTGACCGACTTGGCCTGTCCCTTATAAGTCGCTTCGATATTGTAGCTGCCTTGCGGGGCCTTGATCAGGCACTTGGGCCCGGAAGCGGTAAAGCTGGCCACTTCGTGGCCTTCACGCGTCATCTTGACGGCCACGTCGGCGAGGAATTCGCCGCGCTCACCCTGGGTGAACAGCAGGCCCATGTTGAAGTTCTTTTGCTGCGCGGCCAGTTGCTGTTGTTCGTCCGCGGCAATGCCGCCGCAGACGTAGCTGACGGGTCCCATGGTGCGGATTACCATTTCGTCAGCGGCGCGCGCGGGACCCGCAAGCAACGAGGCCGCGGCAATTGCGACGCTGCTTGCCAGCGCGAGCCGCAGCGGTGTGTGGTGCAGGTGGTTGTCCATCAATGTCTCCATCGATCCAACAAGCCGGGAGGGGCAAAAAAAGCGCCCGCCAAGCGCCGGCACGCGRGRTGCCGAAATGGCGGGCGCTCCGGATGCYTTGATGCTAGGCCACGCCGGCAGGCAAWKCTGCCGGKCGYGGTCCTACAAGGCATCCGATGGTGCCAGAGGTTGCGAAAGCTCAGTCTTCAGCGATGATGCGCCCCCGCCCCTTAGAGGACATCCGCGGCATGGTCGGCCAGGCGCGAGCGTTCACCGCGCGCCAGCGTCACATGGCCACTGTGGCTCCAGCCCTTGAACCGGTCGACCACGTAGGTAAGGCCGGACGATCCTTCGGTCAGGTAAGGCGTGTCGATCTGCGCGATGTTGCCCAGGCAGATGATCTTGGTGCCGGGGCCGGCACGCGTTACCAGCGTCTTCATCTGCTTGGGCGTCAGGTTCTGGGCCTCGTCGATGATGACGAACTTGTTGACGAAGGTGCGTCCGCGCATGAAGTTCATGCTCTTGACCTTGATGCGCGAGCGGATCAATTCCTGGGTAGCCGCGCGACCCCACTCGCCGGCGCTGTCGTCGCTCTTTTGCAGCACTTCCAGGTTGTCGTCGAAGGCGCCCATCCAGGGCTGCATCTTTTCTTCCTCGGTGCCCGGCAGGAAGCCGATGTCCTCGCCGACCGGCACGGTGGCGCGGGTGACGATGATTTCGTTGTAGAGCTTCTGGTCGAGCACCTGCTCCAGGCCCGCGGCAAGCGCCAGCAGGGTCTTGCCTGTACCGGCCTGGCCCAGCAGGGTGACGAAGTCGATCTCCGGATGCATCAGTAAGTTGAGCGCGAAGTTCTGCTCGCGGT
The DNA here is from genome assembly GCF_056398045.1 of Cupriavidus sp. 05L411. Lineage (NCBI taxonomy): Bacteria > Pseudomonadati > Pseudomonadota > Betaproteobacteria > Burkholderiales > Burkholderiaceae > Cupriavidus > Cupriavidus sp. 05L411. Next base: position 77,323 of record NZ_JBFTOQ010000006.1, read on the forward strand.
TGCGGGCGGTCACGCTCCACACATTGTTCTTGTGGTGCGTGTAGTCCTTGAGCGTTTGCAGCAGCGCGGTCTTGCCGTTGATCTCCTTGACCTGGGCGTACAGCGGCAGGCTACCGTCGCTGGGCTCCAGGAAGACAAACTGGTTGACCAGGAAAGAGGGCACCAGCGGGCCCGTCAGGCGATAGAACATCGCGCCGGACTTCGGGTCCTGCCAGCTTTCCACCCCCTTGCCATGCTTGGCCCAGAAGTCGTTGGGCAGCAGCATCACGCCCGAGTACAGCAGGTCCTTGTCCTCGAGGACCTGGTCGTTGAAGTAATCCTCGGCGGGCAGGCCGAGCGCGCGCGCCTTGATGCGCATGTTGATGTCTTTCGACACCAGCACGACCTGGCGCTCCGGGAACTGCTGCTGCAGGGCGCTGACCACGCCCAGGATCTGGTTGTCCGCCTTGCCCTGCGGCAGGCCGTCGGGCAGCTTAATCTCATTGAGCTTGGTTTGCAGGAACAGCTTGCCCTGCGCGTCGCGGTTGCCCAGCTTGGCGAGCGGCAAGCCGTCGTCGAGCACGCCGTCGGTGCCGCCCACCAGCGCATCGAGGGTGCGGCTGACGGTGCGGGCGTTGCGCGCGACTTCGCTCATGCCCTTCTTGTGGTTGTCCAGCTCCTCGAGCGTCATCATCGGCAGATAGACGTCGTGCTCTTCGAAGCGGAACAGCGAGGACGGGTCGTGCATCAGCACATTGGTGTCCAACACGAACAGCTTGCTGGGGCCGGTGTGTTTTTGCATGCGACGGTTGGTCGTGCCGGGGGCCTTGGCGGGAGCCTTGGGCACGGCGGCCAGCGACGGCACGGACTTCAGCGCGGACGGCGGCGCATCCTTGGTGCGCGCTCGCGTCGAACCGCTGGCGCTGGCCACCACGGCCGGCGCATTTTCCGCTTTGCTAGTTCCGGTTTCCAGCAAGGCCACACGCTCCAGCGCCGGCACAGGTTTCTTACCCTGCGACGCTGATTTGGCCTTAGTCAGCTTGGTCACCGGGGCGAATTCGCTCGGGTCAAGCAATTGGGCAGGCTTGGCGGGCATGGTCGGCAGCGGCATGCTAGGCTTTCCTTTCAGGGGGAGAAGACGGCTGGAAAACGGCGCAGGACACTGGCGCGGCCGCATGGCGCCGCGTACTTGGGGATCGTGTCCTGTGCGTACAAAACACACAAACAAAAAAGCCGCCAACCTGGGTAGCAGGTTTGGCGGCTTTTTTTCGGACCGGAGACACGGCAGGTCCGCTACCGGCCTGTGGCAGGGTGCGCCTGGGCCGGGACGATGAAGCAGCGTGGCATCCGGATCTTGAACTCATTAAAGGTCAATGTATCCGAAGGTTTTCTCTTTTGCAATCGCTTGCCGAGAGGACTTTTGAAGGTGTTGCTGCGCCGCATTAAAGCGCCGGGCCGAATCACCGTGGATCAAGCCCTGGATCAGAGCCCGCGCACGATTTCCAGCACCTCGTCGACGTGGTTGGGCACCTTGATGCCGCGCAGCGCATGACGCAGGATGCCCTTGCCGTCGATGATGAAGGTGCTGCGCTCGATGCCGCGCACTTCCTTGCCATACATTTTCTTCATCTTGATGACATCGAACAGATGGCACACGGCTTCATCGCCATCGGAGATCAACTCGAAAGGCAGTTCCAGCTTGGCCTTGAAGTTCTCGTGTGACTTCAGGCTGTCGCGCGAGATGCCGAAGACCACCGTGCCTGCCTTGACGAAGTCGTCATGCTGGTCACGGAAGTTCATGGCTTCGGTGGTGCAGCCCGGGGTGTTGTCCTTGGGATAGAAATACAGGACGACGGTCTTGCCACGCTGGGCGGCAAGGCTGAACGTGCCGCCGGTGGCGGGCGCGCTGAAATCGGGTACGGGCTGGCTGAGACTGGCTGTTGTCATTCTTATGGCTCCTGGGAGGGACAGGAAGGGGGGGCTGCGTGAGTGCGGCCACCATGGTGGCGGCAGATGGGGGCGGGGCGGCTAACTTCAAGCGTGGCGTGTGCCTAACTTGCGAGAACCGGCCACCCGAGCCGCCGGGCGGGCTCAGGCAGGCTCCTCCAGCAGCAGGATGGCCGCCACCTTGCGGCCTTCAGCCATCAGGATGTTGTATGTGCGGCAGGCGGCCTGCAGATCCATGGCGTCCACCCCAACATGCAGGCGCGCCAGTGAGGCGGTCAGCCGGGGATGCGGGAAGCGCAGGCGGCTGCCGGTCCCCAGCAGCACCACCTCGGGCGAGTGCGCCAGCAGGCCCTCGAAGTGCGCGGGTTCCAGGTCTTCGAAGCGTTGCACCGGCCAGGGCTGGATCTCGCCTTCGGGCATGACCAGCACGGATTGGGTGTGGCGCACCATATTGATTTCGATATAGCCCGGGCCGTACGACGTTACCGTATTGAGGGCATTGGGCTGGTCAGCGTGGAGTTTCAAGGGCGAACCTTATCTGGCGCTGCCCTTCGCGGCGCGCGCGGCGACTTGGCCGGGGCAGCGCAGGGCGGGTTGAGAGCATTTTGGGGCAGGCGGGCCGGGAGGCTTTGCCGCGGCCCCGTGGTACCGGCGGCGTACGCTGCAATGCAAGAATCCCTGCCGAAGTCTGTCATAATCCGATAAATTATAGCTTTTGCCTCCCTGCCTGCCACGTTTTGCGTTGCAACGCAGCGCACAGGCTACCCGGGCCGCTCCATTTCCACCCAGATTCCCTAGATAGCCGCCGCTACCCGGCGGCGCTTGCCTCCTGCCAACATCGCCGTGAAACCGATCCAGAAATCCAACAAGCTCAACAATGTTTGCTATGACATCCGCGGCCCGGTGCTGGAGAAGGCCAAGCAGATGGAAGAGGAAGGCCATAAGATCATCAAGCTGAACATCGGCAACCTGGCCGTCTTCGGCTTCGATGCGCCGGAAGAGATCCAGCAGGACATGATGCGCAACCTGCCCAATTCGGCTGGCTACTCGGACTCCAAGGGCATCTTCGCCGCGCGCAAGGCGATCATGCACTACACGCAGCAGAAGAATATCGAGGGCGTCGGGCTGGACGACATCTACGTCGGCAACGGTGCCTCCGAGCTGATCGTGATGTCCATGAATGCGCTGCTCAACAGCGGCGACGAAGTGCTGGTCCCGGCGCCGGACTATCCGTTGTGGACCGCGGCGGTGAGCCTGTCGGGCGGCACCCCGGTGCACTATGTGTGCGACGAGGCCAACGAGTGGATGCCCGACCTGGACGATATCCGCGCCAAGATCACGCCGAATACCAAGGCTATCGTCGTCATCAACCCGAACAACCCCACCGGTGCGTTGTATTCGGACGAGTTGCTCAAGTCCATCGTGGCGATCGCGCGCGAACACGGCCTGATCATCTTTGCTGACGAGATCTACGACAAGGTGCTGTACGACGGCCATAGCCACACGTCCATCGCCGCGTTGTCGACCGATGTGCTGACCGTGACCTTCAACGGCCTGTCCAAGAACTACCGCTCGTGCGGCTACCGCGCCGGCTGGATGGTGGTGTCGGGGGACAAGCGGCCCGCGCTGGACTATATCGAGGGGCTGAACATGCTGTCCTCGATGCGCCTGTGCGCCAACGTGCCGGCTCAGTGGGCCATCCAGACCGCGCTGGGCGGCTACCAGAGCATCAACGACCTGGTGGGCGAAGGCGGGCGCCTGCGCCGCCAGCGCGATCTTGCCCATGAGCTGATCACGCAGATCCCGGGTGTCACCTGCGTCAAGCCCAAGGCCGCGCTGTACCTGTTCCCCAAGCTCGACCTGTCGATGTACCCGATCCAGGACGACCAGGAGTTCATTTATGAGCTGCTGCAGGAGTCCAAGGTGCTGCTGGTGCAGGGCACTGGCTTCAACTGGGGCAAGCCCGACCATTTCCGTATCGTGTTCCTGCCCCACGAGGAAGACCTGCGCGAGGCCATCAGCCGCGTCGGGCGCTTCCTCGAGACCTACCGCAAACGCCACGGCCGCGCGGCCTGAACCGGCACGCTTGCGGCGCAATCCATTTTTCAGCAACTCAGAGTCAGATCGTCCATGAATCCCATCAAAGTAGGCCTGCTTGGCATCGGTACCGTCGGTAGCGGCACGTTCAATGTGCTGCAACGTAACCAGGAAGAAATCCGCCGCCGCGCCGGGCGCGGCATCGAGATTGCCATGGTGGCCGACCTCAACACCGAACGCGCCCGCGAGCTGACCGGTGGGCTGGTCGAGGTGGTGGCGGACGCCAATGAGGTCGTCACCCGCCCCGAGATCGACATCGTGATCGAGCTGATCGGCGGCTACGGTATCGCCCGCGAGCTGGTGCTCAAGGCCATCGAGAACGGCAAGCACGTGGTCACCGCCAACAAGGCGCTGCTGGCCGTGCATGGCAACGAGATCTTTGAAGCCGCGCGCAAGAAGGGCGTGATCGTCGCCTTCGAAGCCGCGGTAGCCGGTGGCATCCCCATCATCAAGGCGCTGCGCGAAGGCCTGACCGCCAACCGCATCGAGTGGATCGCCGGCATCATCAACGGCACCACCAACTTCATCTTGTCGGAAATGCGCGACAAGGGCCTGGACTTCGACACCGTGCTCAAGCAAGCGCAAGCGCTGGGCTATGCCGAGGCCGATCCCACCTTCGACATCGAAGGCATCGACGCCGCGCACAAGATCACGTTGATGAGCTCGATCGCGTTTGGCATGCCGGTGCAGTTCGACAAGGCCTACGTGGAAGGCATCACCAAGCTGTCGGCCGTGGATATCCGCTACGCGGAAGAACTGGGCTACCGTATCAAGCTGCTGGGCCTCACGCGCCGCCGCGAAAACGGCATCGAGCTGCGCGTGCATCCGACGCTGGTGCCGGCCAAGCGCCTGATCGCCAACGTGGAAGGTGCCATGAACGCCGTGCTGGTGCAAGGCGACGCCGTGGGCGCCACGCTGTACTACGGCAAGGGTGCCGGCGCCGAGCCGACCGCTTCGGCCGTGATCGCCGACCTGGTCGACGTGACCCGCCTGCACACTGCCGACCCCGAGCACCGCGTGCCGCACCTGGCTTTCCAGCCGGACGAACTGTCCAGCGTGCCGGTGCTGCCGATCGAGGAAGTCACCAGCTCGTACTACCTGCGCATGCGCGTGGCGGACGAGACCGGCGTGCTGGCCGACATCACCCGCATCCTGGCTGACGCCGGCATCTCCATCGATGCCATGCTGCAGAAAGAGTCGCGTGAAGGCGAGCCGCAGACCGACATCATCATGCTCTCGCACCTCACCCTCGAGAAGCAGGTCAACGCCGCCATCGCCAAGATCGAGGCGCTGCCGACCGTGCTGTCCGCCGTCACGCGCCTGCGCATGGAAGAACTGAACTGAACGCACCGATGAAATACCAGTCGACGCGCGGCCATGAGATGCCGCAAACCTTCTCCGACATCCTGCTGGGCGGCCTGGCGCCGGACGGCGGCCTGTACCTGCCCCGGGAGTACCCGCAGGTCACGGCCGACGAGCTGGAAGCCTGGCGCAAGCTGTCGTACGCCGATCTTGCCTTTGAAGTCCTGTCCCGCTTTTGCGACGACATCCCGGCCGAGGACCTGCGCGCCCTGACGCGCAAGACCTACACCGCCGAGGTGTACTGCAACGCCCGCCCTGGCGACAACACCGCCGACATCACCCCGCTGCGCACGCTGGGCGAAGAGGGCGGCACGCAGCTGCAGCTGCTGGGCCTGTCCAACGGCCCCACGCTGGCCTTCAAGGACATGGCCATGCAGCTGCTCGGCAACCTGTTCGAGTACGCGCTCGCGCGTGCCGGACAGGAGCTGAACATCCTGGGCGCTACCTCCGGCGATACCGGCAGTGCGGCGGAATACGCCATGCGGGGCAAGCGCGGCATCCGCGTGTTCATGCTAAGCCCGCACCGCAAGATGAGCGCGTTCCAGACCGCGCAGATGTTCAGCCTGCAGGACCCGAACATCTTCAACCTGGCGGTGGAAGGGGTGTTCGACGACTGCCAGGACATCGTCAAGGCGGTCTCCAACGACCTCGGCTACAAGGCTCGCCAGAAGATCGGCACGGTCAACTCGATCAACTGGGCACGCGTGGTGGCCCAGGTGGTGTACTACTTCAAGGGCTGGCTGCTGGCTACCGACGGCCCGGGCCAGAAGGTCTCGTTCTGCGTGCCGTCGGGCAATTTCGGCAACGTCTGCGCCGGCCATATCGCGCGCATGATGGGCCTGCCGATCGACAAGCTGGTGGTKGCCACCAACGAGAACGACGTGCTCGACGAGTTCTTCCGCACCGGYACCTACCGCGTGCGCAAGTCTGCCGAGACGTATCACACCTCCAGCCCGAGCATGGACATCTCGAAGGCGTCGAACTTCGAGCGCTTTGTCTTCGACCTGCTGGGCCGCGATGGCGACAAGCTGGCCAAGATGTTCCGCGAAGACGTCGACACCAAGGGCGGCTTTGACCTGTCCGGCACGCCGGAATTCGAGCGCATCCGCGCCTTCGGCTTTGTCTCGGGCCGCAGCACGCACGAAGATCGCCTCGCCACCATCCGCGACCTGTCCGAGCGCTACGGCATCACCATCGACACCCACACCGCCGATGGCATCAAGGTCGCGCGCGAGCATCTCACGCCCGGCGTGCCGATGCTGGTGCTGGAGACCGCGCTGCCGGCCAAGTTTGCCGACACCATCCGCGAGGCGCTTGGCCATGAGCCGGAGCGTCCGGCAGCCTTCGAAGGCATCGAAAACCTGCCGCAGCGCTTCGAGGTGATGCCGGCGGATGCCGACCGGATCAAGGCTTACATCGCCGGCCACACCGGCCTGTAAGCTCCGGCCGCTGCCGGCGGTGTTCCTGCCGGCAGCGCGCCAACTCGCTACAATCAGACTTGCCGAGCAGAAATCGCACGGCCCTCGCATTGCTCCGGATGTATCGGGAGCGGTACGCGGGCCGTTTCCCATGGGCGCTGCATGGCCATGGGTTTGCGGCTTGACATTGCTTACGCTGACTACGCTGTCTCACTTACCCGTTTTCCTCATGACCCAAGCCGCCGCGCCCGCCCGTCCCCCCATGTTGACCATGGCCCAGGCTCTCGAAGCCTTGCTGGCCGGCGCCCGCCCGCTCGCCGAGGCTGAGCGTATCGCCACGCTCGACGCCAATGGCCGCGTGCTGGCCGCGCCGGTGTCGAGCACGCTGGACGTGCCGCCGGCTGACAACACCTCGATGGATGGCTACGCGGTGCGCAGCGCCGACCTGGCGGCGCCCGGCACGCGCCTGCGGGTGGCCCAGCGCATCCCCGCCGGCCATGTCGGCACGGCACTGGCGGCCGGCACGGCGGCGCGCATCTTTACCGGTGGGCTGATTCCGCCGGGGGCCGACGCGGTGGTCATGCAGGAGCAGTGCGTGGCGCAGGGTGAGGATGTGATCGTCAATCACACGCCGCAGCCGGGCGAGTGGATCCGCCGGGCCGGCGAGGACATTCGCGCCGGCAGCGTGATCCTGCCGGCCGGCACGCGCCTGACGCCGCAGGCGCTGGGCCTGGCGGCCTCGGTGGGGCAGGCGTCGCTAGACGTGGTGCGGCGGGTCAAGGTGGCCGTGTTCTTTACCGGCGACGAGCTCGCCATGCCGGGCGAGCCGCTCAAGCCAGGCGCCATCTACAATTCCAACCGGTTCACGCTGCGCGGGCTGCTGGAAAACCTCGGCTGCGAGGTCAGCGATTTCGGCATCGTGCCTGACACCCTGGCCGCGACGCGCGACACCCTGCGCCGGGCGGCCGAGGGGCATGACCTGATCATCACCTCGGGCGGCGTCTCGGTGGGCGAGGAAGACCATATCAAGCCGGCGGTCGAGGCCGAAGGCCGGCTCAACCTGTGGCAGATCGCTATCAAGCCGGGCAAGCCGCTGGCGTTCGGCGAGGTGGCGCGCGCTGGGCAGGCGCCGGCATTTTTCCTGGGGCTGCCGGGCAATCCAGTCTCGAGCTTCGTCACCTTCCTGCTGTTTGTGCGGCCTTTCATCCTGCGGCTGCAAGGCGTGCAGGACGTGATGCCGCGCCGGCTGCCGCTGCGTGCCGATTTCGACCTGCCCAAGGGCGACCGCCGCAACGAGTTCCTGCGCGTGCGCCTCAACCAGGCCGGCGGGCTCGATTTGTTCCCCAACCAGAGCTCGGGTGTGCTCACTTCCACGGTGTGGGGCGAGGGCCTGGTCGACAACCCGCCCAACCAGCCGATCGCGCGGGGCGATACCGTGCAGTTCATCGGCTTCGATGGCCTGCTGGCATAAGGAGCGAGACCGCCATGAACATCGAACTCCGTTTTTTTGCCAGCGTGCGCGAGCAGCTGGGCCTGGGGCAGGAGCGCGTCGCGGTGCCGGCCGAGGTGGCTACCGTGGCGGACCTGCGCCATTGGCTCGGAGCCCGCGGTGGCGCCTGGGCCGAGGTGCTGGCCGAGGGCCGTGCCTTGCGCATGGCCGTGGACCACGAGGTGGCCAGTGCAGACAGCGTGTTGGCCGAGGGCTGCGAAGTGGCGTTTTTTCCGCCCGTGACCGGAGGCTGAAATGAGCGTCAGAGTACAGCGCGAGGATTTCGACCTGGGCGCCGAGGTGACGGCACTGCGCCGCGAGCAGCCAGGCGTGGGCGCGGTGGCCAGCTTTGTTGGCACGGTGCGCGACATGAACGACGGCAGCGCGGTCAGCGCGATGGAGCTGGAGCACTATCCCGGCATGACCGAAAAGGCGCTGGCCCGGATCGAAGCGGTGGCGCGGGAGCGCTGGGCGCTGCTTGGCGTCACCATTGTGCATCGCGTTGGCCCCTTGCTGCCGCTGGACCAGATCGTGCTGGTGGCGGTAGCCTCCGCCCATCGCGGCAATGCCTTTGCCGCCTGCGAATTCATCATGGATTACCTCAAGTCGGAGGCGCCGTTCTGGAAGAAGGAGCAGACGCCGGAGGGTGCGCGCTGGGTCGACGCGCGCGTGACCGATGCGTCCGCGCTGGCGCGCTGGGGCATTCGCTCGCTCAATGCCAGCGGCGAAGGCGAGGCGGAGCCGGCGGAACCCTTGGGTCTCAAGCGCTGATGGGCGCGCTCGGTTTTGTGGCGGTCGGGGTCGGGGCCGCCGTGGGAGCCTGGCTGCGCTGGGTATTCTCTGTGCTGTGGAATGCCGCCAACCCGGCGTTGCCCTATGGGACACTGACGGCCAACCTGGTCGGCGGCTACCTGATCGGGCTGGCGGTGGGATTTTTCGGCGCGCATGCGGAGTTGTCACCCGAATGGCGCTTGCTGGCGGTGACCGGCTTCCTGGGTGGCCTGACCACGTTTTCCACGTTCTCCAGCGAAGTGGTGGGCAACCTGATGGCGGGCGATTATGGCTGGGCGGCGGTGCACCTGCTGGCGCACCTTGGCGGCTCGCTGCTGCTGACCGCGTTGGGCCTGTGGACCTATCGGCTGCTGGCCTGAGCGCCCGTTGAAGCCAATGAGCCTGACGACTCCAATGAATCCAATGACTCTAATGAGTCCAGCCACGCAAGCATCTGCGCCAGCGCGGCGTTGAAGGCGGCCGGCCGTTCCATGTGCGGGGCATGGCCGGTGCCGTCGATGGTGACAAGCTTGGCAGCCGGCTGCAGTGCCAGCGTGGCCTGTCCCACTGCCGGCGCGTAGAGGCGGCTGCGCTCCCCAACCAGATGAAACAAAGGCAGGCGAGTATGGCGCAACGCCAGGCGGTAATCCTGGCGGGCCATGTCTTCCCACAATGCGGCAAGCGCATCCGGCGCGCACTGGCGCATGATGCCGGCGATCCGGTCCGTCTCGTGCACATCGGGTTTGCTGCCGGCAGCCCATAAGCCGGCGCGCACCGAGTCGATCAGGCGCGGCCAGTCCCGGCGCACGTGCGCGGCCATGTTGGCTGCCTGCGCGGTGTCGTAGTGCGTATGCAGGCCATGCGGCCAGTCCGTCGCGCTGGCCAGCCGCGGTGTCATGTCGATGGCGCCGATTGCCGCCAGGGGCAGGGCGGGCTCACAACGCATCAACTCCCAGGCCACCATGGCGCCCATCGACCACCCAATCACCACCACGTCCCGCAATCCCAGGTACCCGATCAACCCGGCAGCGTCGGCGGCAAGCTGCGCAAGGCTGGCTTGTCCGGCGTGCGGCAGTGCAGCAGACAAGCCATGCCCGGCATGGTCCGGGGCGATCACACGATAGCCATCACGCGCCAGCGCGCGCTGGCCGTCGAACGCCTCGCCGGATAGCGACCAACCGTGCAGGAACAGCAGTGCCCGGCCATCGCCGGCCTCCCGCCAGCCGGGCCGCGAACCGGAAGCAGGGTGGCTATCGAAGGTGGGGACGGGCTCGGCATTAGTCATTGCGTGTGAAGCATCCAATGGCGATGCAGTCTGGGCATCTGGCCTGGCCACGTGCGTGGCCAAAGCTCCGGGTAAGCCATGTATTGACATACGGATCGCTAACTTTATATCATGAAACATGAATCAGTTATCATGTTTTGAGAGTCGCCGGAGGAAGCAGTTTTCGCGGTGCAATACCGCTGACTGACTGCCGTTTTCCGGTCTGACGAGCCACTGCGGAGCCCCGATGTCCCTTACCGAATCCGGCGTAAGCCAGCCCAAGACCGCGCGCGGCCAGAAGACCCGCGAAGCGCTGCTGCGCGCCGCCGAGAAAGTGTTCGGCGAGAAGGGCTATTACGTGGCTTCGATCTCCGAGATCACGCAGGAGGCAGAGGTGGCCATGGGCACCTTTTATCTCTATTTCAAGGACAAGGAAGACATCTTCCGCGCGCTGGTGCAGCACATGCTGGAACTGGTGCGGGCCCACCTGCGCAAGCACGTGGGGCCGGCGCAGACGCAGATCGAGGCCGAGCGGCTCGGGCTCAAGGCTTTCCTGTCCTTTGTGTCGCGCCACAAGAATCTGTACCGCATCGTGCTCGATTCTTACTCGGTTGACGAGACCATCTACAGCAGTTACTTCCAGGTGTTCGCGGACGTCTACAGCCGGCGCCTGGGCAAGGCCGAGGACCAGGGCGAGATCTCGCCGGGCGACGCCGAAGTGCGGGCGTGGTGCCTGATCGGCATCAGCAATTTCCTAGGCATGCGTTATGCACTGTGGAAGCGGCCGGCGTCGATGGACAAGGTGGTCGATACGGCCTTCGACATGATCTCGCACGGGCTGGCGGCGCGATGAGCGCGTTGCTGCTGGTCGAACGTGTTGGCAGCACGGCCGTGCTTCGGCTCAATCGCGCCGAGCGGCACAACAGCCTGGTGCCGGAACTGCTCGAAGCGCTGCTGGCCGCGCTGGAACGCATGGAGGCGGACCCGGAGGTGCGCGCCGTGGTGCTGAGCCATGCGGGGCGCTCGTTTTCCACGGGTGGCGATGTCGGTGCTTTTGCCGCCTTTGTGCCGCAAAGCGCGGAGTTGGCGCAGTATGCGCAGCGCCTGCTCGGCCTGCTCAACGCAGCCATCCTGCGCCTGGCGGCGCTGCGCTGCCCGGTGATCGCGGCGGTGGAGGGCTGGCTGACGGGGGGCTCACTGGGTTTGGTGCTGGCCTGCGACATGACGGTGCTGGGCGAGGGCACGCGCATTGCGCCTTACTACACCGTGTTGGGATTCAGCCCGGACGGTGGCTGGACGGCGATGCTGCCGCAGCTGATCGGCGCCGCGCGCGCGCGGGCGATCCAGCTTGAGAACACCACGCTGACGGCCAGCCAGGCCGTGGCACTGGGCCTGGCGACGCATCTCGCGCCGGCCCGCGAGGCCGAGGCGATGGCGCTGTCCCTGGCGGCCGGCCTGAAGGACAAGGTACCCGGCAGCGTGGCGCATACGCGCGCGCTGCTGCGCTGGGATGCCGATGCGCTGGCCGCTGGGCTGGAGCGCGAGCGCGTGGCGTTCGTGGCGCAGGTGACGAGCGCCGAGGCTGCGGCAGGCATGCGCCGCTTCCTTGGCGATGGGCGCACAGGCTAAGGCAGCAAACGGAAAGGCAGGACGGCAGGAAAGAGCACAGAAGCGAGCGCAGGAACGAGCGCAGGAACGAGCGCAGGAACGAGTACAGGAAAGCGAAGCAGCAACAAGCAGGCAGGATCTGCACTTGCAACGACAAGCGACACCCTCAGAGGAGACAAGAATGCAATTCAAGCACCAAGCCGTTGGCGCGATCGCACTGGCCAGCCTGCTGGCCGCCGGCGGCGCCCTTGCCAAGGACATCCGCATCGCCCACGTCTACGACAAGACCGGGGCGCTCGAGGCCTACGCCAAGCAGACCCAGACCGGGCTGATGATGGGGCTGGATTACGCCACCAACGGCACCATGATGGTCAACGGCAACAAGCTGGTGGTGATAGAGAAGGACACCCAGGGCAAGCCCGACGTGGCCAAGGCCCAGCTTGCCGCTGCATATAGTGACGATCGTGCGGATATCGCCGTGGGGCCGACGTCCTCCGGCACGGCGCTGGCGATGCTTCCGGTGGCCGAGGAGTACAAGAAGATCCTGCTGGTCGAGCCAGCCGTGGCGGATTCCATCACCGGCGAGAAATGGAACCGCTACATCTTCCGCACGGGCCGCAATTCGTCGCAGGACGCCATCTCCAACGCCGTGGCGCTGGACAAGCCCGGCGTGCAGATCGCCACCCTGGCGCAGGACTACGCCTTTGGCCGTGACGGCGTGAAGGCCTTCAAGGGCGCGCTCAAGAACGCCAAGATCGTGCACGAGGAATACCTGCCGACCAACACCACGGACTTTACCGCCGGGGCGCAGCGCTTGTTTGATTCGCTCAAGGACAAGCCGGGCCGCAAGATCATCTTCATCATCTGGGCGGGCGCCGGCAACCCGTTCAAGATTGCCGACCTCGATCCCAAGCGCTACGGCATCGAGATCGCCACCGGCGGCAATATCCTGCCCGCCATGAGCAACTACAAGAACTTCCCCGGCATGGAAGGCGCGACGTATTACTACTTCGGCATTCCCAAGAACAAGGCCAACGAGTGGCTGGTGTCCAACCACTACACCAAGTTCAAGTCGCCGCCCGATTTCTTCACCGCCGGGGGCATGACGGCTGGCATCGCGCTGGTCGAGGCGCTCAAGAAGACCAATGGCGACACCAACACCGAGAAGCTGATCGGCGCGATGGAGGGCATGTCGTTCGAGACGCCCAAGGGCAAGATGACCTTCCGCAAGGAAGACCACCAGGCGCTGCAGTCGATGTACCACTTCAAGATCAAGGTCGATCCCGCGTTCGCCTGGGGGGTGCCCGAGCTGGTCCGCGAGATCAAGCCGGAAGAAATGAACGTGCCGATCCGCAACAAGCGGTGATGACAGTGGGCGCCGCTTCCATCGATACAACGGCAGCGCTCTCGCGGGCGGTGGCGGGGCCGCCCGCGCTCGAGACGCGAGACCTCACCATCCGCTTTGGCGGCCACGTGGCGGTCAACGCGGTGTCCTGCGCGTTTCATCCCGGCGAGCTGACCTGCATCGTCGGCCCCAACGGGGCCGGCAAGACCACGTACTTCAACTTGATCTCGGGCCAGTTGCCGCCCAGCGTCGGGCAGATCCTGCTCGACGGCGAGGACGTGACGCGCCTGCCGGTGCCGCACAAGGCGCTGCGCGGCATTGGCCGCGCCTTCCAGCTGACCAGCCTGTTTCCCAATCTGTCGGTGTTCGAGAACGTGCGCCTGGCAGTGCAGTCGCGCCGGCGCATCGGGCTGGATTTGTGGAGCGTGTGGAGCGCAAACCGCGCGGTCCGCGAGCAGGCCGAGGACTGTCTCGAACGGGTGGCCCTGGCCGACAAGCGCCACCTGCCGGTGGCCTCTTTGCCGCACGGCGACCAGCGCAAGCTGGAGGTGGGCATCCTGCTGGCGCTGCAGCCGCGCATCTTCATGTTCGACGAGCCGACCGCAGGCATGAGCGTGGACGAGGTGCCGGTGATCCTCGGCCTGATCCAGGAGATCAAGCGCGACAAGAGCAAGACGGTGCTGCTGGTGGAGCACAAGATGGATGTGGTGCGCTCGCTGGCCGACCGCATCATCGTGCTGCATAACGGCAACCTGATGGCCGATGGCGATCCGGCCGAGGTGATCGCCTCGCCGATCGTGCAGCAGGCGTACCTGGGCATCGCTGCCGGCGACGAGAGCGCGCAGCAGGAGGGCAGTCATGGCTGAAGCACCGGCAGCACCCGCATTATCCCCAGCATCCGCAGCACCCATCCTGAGCCTGGATGGCGTGCAGACGCACATCGGGCCATATCACATCCTGCACGGCGTGAGCTTTGCCGTGCCGCGCGGCGGCGTGACCATGCTGCTGGGGCGCAACGGCGCGGGCAAGACCACCACGCTGCGCACCATCATGAACCTGTGGCAGGCGAGCGAAGGGCGGATCGTGTTCGACGGGGCCGACATCACGCGCCGCGGCACGCCCGCCATCGCGCAGGCCGGCATCGCCTATGTGCCGGAGAACATGAGCGTGTTCTCCGAGCTGACGGTGGCCGAGAACATGCGGCTGGCCGCGCGCAGCGGCGCGATCGACGGGCAGCGGCTTGACTGGGTGTTCCGCATGTTCCCCGCGCTGAAGATCTTCTGGCACCAGCGCGCCGGCGTGCTGTCCGGCGGGCAGAAGCAGATGCTGTCGGTGGCGCGCGCCATCATCGAGCCGCGCAAGCTGCTGATCGTGGACGAGCCGACCAAGGGCCTGGCGCCGGCCATCATCCAGAACATGATCACGGTGTTCCGCGAGCTCAAGCGGACGGACGTATCGATCCTGCTGGTGGAGCAGAACTTCCACATGGCCAAGTCGGTGGGGGATACCGTTGCCGTGATGGATGACGGGCGCGTGGTGCATACGGGAACGATGGCAGCGCTGGCGGGGGACGAAAGCCTGCAGCAGCGGCTGCTCGGTTTGTCGCTGGCGGCGCACCAGTAGCGCGCATCAGCGCGCATCGATAGCGGCCAGCAGGACAAGACACATAACAAGACACATAACAAGATATCGTCAGGACCGAGACAATGGCGAGTACAAGCTCCTTACCCACCACCCCGGCGACACCGGCCGATCTGCCCAAGGTCGGGCTCGACTGGACCCCGCTGGCGCTGGCGCCGCTGCTGATGCTGCTGGCCTATCCCTTGATCGGCAGCGGTTCGACCTGGCTTACGCTGACCATCGCCGGCCTTGCCATGGGCATGATCGTGTTCGTGGTGTCGTCGGGCCTGACGCTGGTGTTTGGGCTGATGGACGTGCTCAACTTCGGGCATGGCGCGTTTATCGCGTTGGGAGCCTATGTGGCGGCATCCGTGCTGCTGCCGCTGGGCGCCTGGGTCGAGGCAGACAGCCTGTGGCTCAACCTGGCGGTGTTTGGCCTGGCCATCCTGGCCGCGATGGCGGCGGCGGGCGCCATTGGCTTCCTGTTCGAGCGCATCGTGGTGCGTCCGGTCTACGGCCAGCACCTCAAGCAGATCCTGATCACCATGGGCGGCATGATCGTGGCCGAGCAGCTGATCAAGGCGATCTGGGGTGCTGAGACCATCGCGCTGCAGGTGCCCACCACCTTCCGCGGCGCGGTGCTGCTGGGCGATGCGGCCATCGAGAAGTACCGGCTCATCGCCGTGGTGCTCGGGCTGGTGATCTTTATCTCCATGGTGCTGGTGCTCAACCGCACGCGCATCGGCCTGCTGATCCGGGCCGGCGTGGAGAACCGCGAGATGGTGGAGTCGCTCGGCTACCGCATCCGGCTCTTGTTCATTGGCGTGTTCGTGGTGGGGGCGGGGCTGGCCGGCATGGGCGGCGTGCTGTGGGGGCTGTACCAGCAGAACATTACCGCGTCCATCGGGGCCCAGGTCAATGTGCTGATCTTTATCGTGATCATCATCGGCGGGCTCGGCTCCACCACAGGCTGCTTTGTCGGCGCCTTGCTGGTGGGCCTGATGGCCAACTACACCGGCTTCCTGTTTCCCAAGGTGGCGCTGTTCTCGAACATCCTGCTGATGGTGATGATCCTGCTGTGGCGTCCGCAGGGCCTTTACCCGGTAGCCAAGCGCTGAGCGCCTAGGAAAAAACCATGACCCGACTGCTTTCCGGCGACCTGCCACGAAGCCGCGTGCTGACCGTGATCCTGGTGGCCATGCTGCTGGCGCTGGCGTGCGCGCCTTTCCTGTTTCCTGGTGCGCGCGCGCTCAATATGGCGGCCAAGATCTGCATCTTCGTGGTGCTGGTGGCCAGCTACGACCTGTTGCTCGGCTATACCGGCATCGTCTCCTTTGCCCACACCATGTTTTTCGGCATTGGCGGCTATGGCGTGGCGATCGCCATGTCGCGGCTGGAGCCGGGGTGGGGCGCGCTGGCGCTTGGCACGTTGGGCGCGCTGCTGGTGTCGATGCTGCTGGCCTTCCTGATCGGGCTGTTCTCGCTGCGGGTCAGGGCGATCTTCTTTGCCATGATCACGCTGGCGGTGGCCACGGCCTTTGCCACGCTGGTGTCGCAGCTCTCCGAGTGGACCGGCGGCGAGGATGGCATCAGCTTCAAGGTGCCGGAGGTGTTCACGCCGGGCTTTTCGCTGGGCGACGCCGAGTGGCTTGGCGTGCCGCTCAACGGCAAGCTGTTTTCGTATTACTTCGTGTTTGCGAGCGCGCTGGTGTTGTTCCTGTTGCTGCTGCGCGTGGTGAACTCGCCGTTCGGCCGGGTGCTGCAGGCGATTCGCGAGAACGATTTCCGGGCCGAGGCCATCGGCTACCGCACCGTGGTGTACCGTACCGTATCCACCGTGCTGTCGGCCGGGTTTGCCACGCTGGCCGGGGTGCTGATGGCGCTCTGGCTGCGCTACAACGGCCCGGACACCTCGTTGTCCTTCGAGATCATGGTCGACATCCTGCTGATCGTGGTGATCGGTGGCATGGGCACGCTGTACGGCGCGCTGATCGGCACCACGCTGTTCCTGGTGGCGCAGACCTACCTGCAGGACGTGATGAAGCTGGCGAGCGATGCCACCGCGGCGATCCCGCTGCTGTCGGGGCTGCTGCATCCGGACCGCTGGCTGCTGTGGCTCGGCCTGTTGTTTATCCTCAGCGTGTATTACTTCCCGCAAGGCATCGTCGGGCGGCTGCGCGGCGATCGCGCCGAGCACGAGGTGGCGTCGTAGACCTGCATGCAATAAAAAGGCTAGCAAGATAACAAGAACACCCACAAGCGGAGATCCCAGACCATGTACGTAGTCGACTGGCTGCACAAGAATGCCCTGCATACGCCGGACAAAGTCGCCCTGGTTGACGTGGAGAGCGGCCGCACGGTGACCTACCGGCAGTTCGACGAGCGCGCCAGCCGCTTCGCGGAATACCTGGGCGAGCGCTTGGGGCTGGCGCCCGGGGCACGCGTGGCCGTGCTGGCCCACAACAGCTCGGACTATTTCGAGATGCTCTATGGCTGCGCCAAGGCCGGCATGGTGATGGTCTGCCTGAACTGGCGGCTGGCGGCCGCGGAGCTGCTGCCGATCCTGCGCGACTGCTCGCCCGACGTGCTGGTGGCCGGTGATGGCTTTCTTGCCACCGCCGCCGCGCTGGCCGACACCTTGCCGCTGCGCGCGGTTTTGCACCTGGCCGACGACGAGAGCGCGGACGTGCCGGGTGGCTGGACCGAGTACGAAGCGATGCTGGCGGGTAGTTCCGGGCGCGTCATCGAGATGCCGTGCCGCGACGAGCGCGAGGTCTGGCACCTGCTTTACACCTCGGGCACCACGGGACGGCCCAAGGGCGTGATCCAGACCTACGGCATGGTGTTCTTCAACGCCGTCAACGCCATGCTGGCCAACAAGATCACGCGCGACGACGTGTTCCTGAACGTGCTGCCGTTCTTCCATACCGGCGGGCTGAACCTGTACGCCAATCCCGTGCTGCATGCCGGCGGCACCGTGCACATCATGCGGCAGTTCGACGCCGAGGTGACGCTGCGCAAGCTCGATGCCAATGCCGGGGAGGGCATCACCATGTTCTTCGCTGTGCCCGCGGTCTACCTGTTCCTGAGCCAGCATGCCGGCTTCGCGGCGGCGGATTTTTCCCGCGTGCGCAATATGTCCGCGGGCGGCTCCGCGGTGCCGCGGCCGCTGCTGGAGGCCTACCTGGCCAAGGGCGTGACCATCTGCTTCGGCTTTGGCATGACCGAGACCGGGCCAACCGTGTTCGTGTGCGACGAAGCCACGGCGCGCCGCAAGATCGGCACCATCGGCAAGCCGGTCGGCTCCATGCTGACGCGGGTGGTGGATCCACAGGGCCGCGACGTGGCGCCCGGCGAGCGTGGCGAGCTGCTGATCAAGGGGCCGGGCGTCACGCCCGGCTACTGGAACCTGCGGGAGGCCACCGAGGCCGCCATCCGTGGCGGCTGGCTGTATTCGGGCGATATCGCTTACATGGACGAGGAGGGCGACTACTACATCGTCGACCGCGCCAAGGACATGTTTATCTCCGGCGGTGAGAACGTCTACCCGGCCGAAGTGGAGAATGTGCTGTTTCAGCTTGCTGCCGTATCCGAGGCCGCCGTCATCGGCGTGCCCGATGCGCGCTGGGGCGAGGTCGGCATGGCGCTGGTGGTAGCAAAGCCCGGCATGGCGCTCGATGCCGAAGGCGTGCTCGCGCATTGCCGCGCCGCGCTGGCAAGCTACAAGGTGCCGCGCCACGTGCGGATGATCGAGGCGCTGCCGCGCACGCCGTCGGGCAAGGTGGAAAAGCACAAGCTGCGCGCGCGCTTCCAGTCGCAGTGAGGGCGGCGCGCCGTGTGAAGTCATGCAGTGGCTGTCTCGTGAAATTCTCGTTTCTGTCGTTTCTGTATTGCGTTCCGATCGATCCAGCATGCCGGGCCGGCATGCAATAAGGGGGCACAACATGTTGCGCGGACTTGCAGGGCATAGCGATTTGACCAGATACGGCGTGCGCCTGGCGCTGGCAGGGGCGGCGGGCTTGTTGCTGGCGGCGTGCGGCTCGGGCGATAACAACACCAGCAGCGGCAATACCAATCCCAATACCAAGCCGGCCAATATCGGCACGGTCACGATCAAGACCTACGACGGCAACACGGACGATCTGCTCACTGCTGGCCTCGGCAAGGACGGCCTGGGCTCCGCCACCGCGCCGTTGCCGCTGAACCCGGCCGCGCCCACCGCGGCCGAGCTGCGCCGCTACGCCATCTACACCAACTACCGCGCGCTGGTGGATACCACGGCGGGCGGTGGCTATGGCTCGCTGTACGGCCCCAATGTGGACGCGCAAGGCAACATCACGACGGGGCAGGGCAAGGTCGCCGGGCGCGAGTACCTGGCCTTCTCCGACGATGGCAGCGGCCAGCAGAACGTAACCATGCTGGTGCAGATTCCCGACAGCTTCAATGTGGCCAAGCCGTGCCTGATCACTGCCACGTCGTCCGGCTCGCGCGGCGTCTATGGCGCGATCTCCACCGGCGAGTGGGCACTCAAGCGCGGCTGCGCCGTCGCCTATACGGACAAAGGCACCGGCGCCGCGCCGCACGACCTGGACACCGACACCGTTGCGCTGATCGACGGCACGCGCGCCAGCCGCGCCGCGGCCGGCGCCAACGCGCAGTTTGCCGCCCCGTTCCCCAACACCAGCCTGGCCGCGTTCAATGCGCTGGCGCCGCACCGGCTGGCGTTCAAGCACGCGCATTCGCAGCGCAACCCCGAGAAGGACTGGGGCACGTTCACGCTGCAGGCCGCCAGTTTCGCCATCTGGGCCATCAACGACCGCTTTGGCAACGTGGCCACCGATGGCACGCGCCAGCGCAGCCTGGGCCCGGACAAGGTCGTGGTGATCGCGTCCAGCGTGTCCAACGGCGGCGGCGCGGCGATTGCCGCGGCGGAGCAGGACACCCAGGGCCTGATCGACGGCGTGGCCGTGGGCGAGCCGAACCTCAACCTGCCCAGCAACACGGGCGTCACCGTCACCCGTGGCGGCGTGCCGGTCAGCCTGTCCGGGCGCCTGCTGTACGACTACACCACCACGGCCAACCTGCTGCAGCTCTGCACCTCACAGGCGACCGCGCTGGTGAATGCGCCGGGTGTGGCGCTGTACGCGCTGCCCACCGTCGGGCTGGCGCAGCCGGCGCTCAACCGCTGCCAGTCGCTGGCCAACGCGGGCCTGGTGACCGGGCCGGATGCCGCCAGCCAGTCCGCCAGCGCGTTGCAGGCGCTGCACGCCTTTGGCTGGGAAGCCGAGTCCGATGCGCTCCATCCGTCGCTTGCCCTGTTCGAGGTGGCCAATGCGGTCTCGGTGACCTTTGCCAACGCGCTCGCGCGGGCCGGCGTGGCGGATCGCTTGTGCGGCTTCAGCTTTGCCGCGACCGGCACGGCAGTCCTGACGCCGGCGGCGATCGCGCCGGCTACGCTCAACGTCCTGTACGCGACTGGCAATGGCGTGCCGCCGGCGGCCGGCGTGCAGCTGATCAACGACAACAATCCCGGCGGCCCGCTGCGCGACATCTATTCCCAGTCGCCGAGCAACAATGTGGCCGACGCCAACCTCGACGGCGCGCGCTGCCTGCGCGGGCTGCTTACCGGCACCGGCGCGCAGGCCCAGGCGCTGCAAGCGGGCCTGGCCCAGACGCTGCGCTCGGGCAACCTGCACGGCAAGCCGGCCATCATCGTGCATGGCCGCAGCGATGCGCTGCTGCCGGTCAACCATACGTCGCGGCCTTATCTCGGCTACAACCGGCTCCAGGAGGGCAGCGCCAGCAAGCTGTCCTATATGGAAGTCACCAATGGCCAGCATTTCGACAGTTTCATCGGCGCGGTAGCGGGCTACGACAACCGCTTCATCCCGCTCCACGTCTACCTGAACCGGGCGCTCGACGCGGTCTACGACAACCTCGCCAACGGCCGCGCGCTGCCACCCTCGCAGGTGGTGCGCACGGTCGCGCGCGGTGGCACCGCGTCGCCGGCACCCGCCATCTTGCCCACCAATCTGCCGCCGTTCGCCGCAACGCCCGCTGATGCGGACCGGATCACGGTCAACGGCAGCACCGTAGAGGTACCCAACTGATGAAGGCATCCCGCCCACGCGTTCTGACGCAAGAAGATTTCGACCGCTTCGCCTCGCTCTCGCGCGATGACAACCCCATCCACTGCGATCCGGCGTTCGCGCGCACGACGCATTTTGGCGCCACGGTCGCGCATGGCATGTTCCTGTTCTCGCTGCTGTGCGCGCAGATGCAGCGCAGCAACCCCCGGCCGGTGCTGCCCATCGCGCAAACGCTGATGTTCCCGCGTCCCACCTTTGTCGGCGACGGTGTGGCCGCCGTGCTGGTGTTGAACGAAACGCCCGGGCGGGACCGGATCGCGCTGGACACGTCGGTGCGCTGCGTGCAGCGTGGCCGCAACCGCACGCCCGTCACGGATGAGCAGATAACGGCACATGGCGACGCGGTGCTGCTGGTCGACGCCAGCGCGGAATCGCTGGCCGAGGCCCAGCGCCAGGATGCCGACGAAGTTGCGCAATCCGCCGGGCAGCTTGTGGGGCAGCCAGCGGGCGACCGTACGCTCTATCACCTGAGCGTGGGCCAGGAGGCTTCGGCGGTACGCAGCTTCAGCGCGGGCGATATCGATGAATACGTGGCGTTGACTGACGATGGCAATGCGTTTTATACCGACCCGGTGTTCGCCCACAGCCGTGGCTTCGAGGGCACCATCGTGCCGCTGCCATTGCTGGCCGGGATGTTCTCGGATCTGCTGGGCACGCGCTTGCCGGGCCGCGGCACCGGCTGGATGAAGCAGTCGCTGCGGCTGCGCTCGCCCGCGCGGCTGGGCGAGCTGCTGACCGCATCGGTGCGCATCGTGCGCCTGCGCGGCGACAAGGACCTGGTCAACCTGGCCACGGTGGTCACCGGCGACGATGGCCGCGTGGTGCTGGCCGGGGAGGCGCTGGTGCTGGTGCGCAACCTGGAAGACAAGCGGTCGCTGGCGGCCGCCTGAAGCCGCGTGGGTGGCCAAGGTGCAACGTATTTCCTGCGCCACATCAAGGGCCGTGCAGTCAGGCCTTGAAATGCACGCGCAAAGCCTTATCTTTCGATCAGACACCAGTGTCCGGCCCGCGTGGCGGGATCGGCAGGCCGGGGCGCAAGCGCCTTGCCTACCGCATCGGGCACTCATCCGAAAAAGAGGGCTCCTAAATGCGACTTGACAAACTGACTACCCGATTCCAGGAAGCGCTGGCCGATGCCCAGAGCCTGGCGATCGGCAACGATAACCAATACATCGACCCGCTGCACGTGCTGCGCGCCTTGCTGGCGCAGAACGACGGCGCCGCCCGTGCGCTGCTGGCGCGTGCCGGCGTCAACGTCGGCGGCCTGACCACCGCGCTGGATGCCGCCATCAAGCGCCTGCCGCAGGTGCAAGGCACCAGCGAGGTCCAGGTCGGGCGCGAACTCAGCGCGCTGTTCAACGCCACCGAGAAAGAGGCCATCAAGCGCGGCGACCAGTTCATCGCCAGCGAGCTGTTCCTGCTCGCGGTGGCCGATGACAAGGGCGAGGCCGGCCGCATCGCGCGTGAAAACGGCCTCTCGCGCAAATCGCTCGAGACCGCCATCGAAGCCGTGCGCGGCGGCGATTCGGTCAACAGCGCCGACGCCGAAACCCAGCGCGAAGCGCTGAAAAAGTACACGGTGGATCTCACTGAGCGCGCCCGCATCGGCAAGCTCGACCCCGTGATCGGCCGTGACGACGAAATCCGCCGCACCATCCAGATCCTGCAGCGCCGCACCAAGAACAATCCGGTGCTGATTGGCGAGCCGGGCGTGGGCAAGACCGCCATCGTGGAAGGCCTGGCCCAGCGCATCGTCAACGGCGAAGTGCCGGAAAGCCTCAAGAGCAAGCGCGTGCTGGTGCTCGACATGGCTGGGCTGCTGGCTGGCGCCAAGTACCGCGGCGAGTTCGAGGAACGGCTCAAGGCCGTGCTGTCGGACATCGCCAAGGACGAAGGGCAGACCATCGTCTTTATCGATGAGCTGCACACCATGGTCGGCGCCGGCAAGGCCGAGGGCGCGATCGACGCCGGCAACATGCTCAAGCCGGCTCTCGCGCGCGGYGAGCTGCATTGCATCGGCGCCACCACGCTGGACGAGTACCGCAAGTACATCGAGAAGGAYGCCGCGCTGGAGCGCCGCTTCCAGAAGGTGCTGGTCGACGAACCCAGCGTGGAGGCCACCATCGCCATCCTGCGCGGCTTGCAAGAGAAGTACGAGCTGCACCATGGCGTGGAGATCACCGACCCGGCCATCGTCGCGGCGGCGGAGCTGTCGCATCGCTATATCACCGACCGCTTCCTGCCCGACAAGGCCATCGACCTGATCGACGAAGCCGGCGCGCGCATCAAGATGGAAATCGACTCCAAACCGGAGGTGATGGACAAGCTCGAGCGCCGCACCATCCAGCTCAAGATCGAGCGTGAGGCCGTCAAGCGGGAAACCGACGAGGCGTCGAAGAAGCGGCTCGAACTGATCGAGCAGGAAATCGGCCGCCTGGAGAAGGAATACGCTGACCTCGAAGAGATCTGGAAGGCCGAGAAGGGTGCCGCCCAGGGCGCAGCCGCGCTCAAGGAAGAGATCGACAAGATTCGCCTGGAGATCACGCGCCTGCAGCGCGAAGGCAAGCTCGACAAGGTGGCGGAGCTGCAGTACGGCAAGCTGCCGGAACTGGAAGGCAAGCTCAAGGCCGCCACGGCCGCCGAAGCCAGCGAGCAGAAGCAGCCCAACAAGCTGCTGCGCACGCAGGTGGGCGCCGAGGAGATCGCCGAAGTGGTGAGCCGCGCGACCGGCATTCCGGTGTCCCGGATGATGCAGGGCGAGCGCGAGAAGCTGATCCGGATGGAGGACTACCTGCACCGCCGCGTGGTGGGCCAGGACGAGGCCGTGCGCCTGGTGTCGGACGCCATCCGCCGCTCGCGCGCCGGCCTGTCAGACGAGAACAAGCCCTACGGCTCGTTCCTGTTCCTCGGCCCCACCGGGGTGGGCAAGACCGAACTGTGCAAGGCGCTGGCCGAGTTCCTGTTCGATTCGCAGGACCACCTGATCCGTATCGACATGAGCGAGTTCATGGAGAAGCACAGCGTGAGCCGGCTGATCGGCGCGCCGCCGGGATACGTGGGCTATGAAGAGGGCGGTTACCTGACCGAGGCCGTGCGCCGCAAGCCGTACAGCGTGATCCTGCTCGACGAAGTCGAGAAGGCCCACCCGGACGTCTTCAACGTGCTGCTGCAGGTGCTGGACGACGGCCGCCTGACCGACGGCCAGGGCCGCACGGTGGACTTCAAGAACACGGTGATCGTGATGACCTCGAACCTGGGATCGCACATCATCCAGGCAATGACCGGCGAGCCGCACGAAGCGGTCAAGGGCGCGGTATGGCAGGAAGTGAAGACGCATTTCCGGCCCGAGTTCCTGAACCGTATCGACGAGGTGGTGGTGTTCCATTCGCTCGACCAGCAGCATATCGAGTCGATCGCCCGCATCCAGCTGGAGCGGCTGACGGCACGGCTGGCGCGCATGGACATGACGCTGGAGGTGAGCGAAGCCGCGCTGGCCAAGATCGCCAGCGCTGGCTACGATCCGGTGTTCGGGGCGCGTCCGCTCAAGCGTGCGATCCAGCAGCAGATCGAGAACCCGGTGGCGCGTCTCATCCTCGAAGGCAAGTTCGCCGCCAAGGATGTGGTGCCGGTGGATTACCAGGATGGGGAGTACACCTTCGGCCCGAAGGGCCACTGAGGCACGGCACTACCACGGCAGTACGCCAGAACGAAAAACCGCCCCTTTGCCGGGGCGGTTTTTCTTTGTAATCAACGTTAATAAAATGCGGTCCGGGCCGTTGCATCCGCGCCACCCTCGGGTCACGCCTGCATCACATGTATCACATGCATCCCGGAGATGCGCTCGTCAGCGCCGGTAGGGGTGATGGTAGGCATACCAGTCGCGGCGGCCCCACCAGCGCCGTCCATCCCAGTAGCGCTCACCGTGCCACCCGATCACCACCGCCGGCGCCACCACCAATGGCGGCCCATATCCGACATAACCGGGAGGGGGCCCATAGACCGGAGCCGGCGCAGGATAGGCCGCGGGCGGCGGGGGGGCGGGATAGGCGGGCGGCGCCTGATACACGGGCGCGGGGTAGGCCGGCGCCACCACCACCGGCGCAGGCACGCCGACGTTCAGGTCCACATCGACGCGTGCCAATGCGGGCTGGGCGAGCGCCAGGACAAATGCGCCAAGCCCCAGCGCGTAGAAGTTACCTTGCTGCATGTCGATCCTCATCTTGCAGTCGCAATAAGCTGACTCTAGCCATGCCGCCGCACTGCAGGGGATTACAACTGTAACGATATTTCACGGCGTGCCGGACGCAAGGGGGCATCAGGCCGAGCGCTCGTTGGTGAGGCGGTACAGGGGCATCAGTTCCCGGACGCAAGCGTCCGAGGCCGATTTGCTTTCCACCCTGATTGCACGGGTCACGGCATCCTTGACCCGGCGCAGCCCGCCCTGCTCAAGGAAGGCCTTCAATGCGGGGTTCTCCATGAAGCGGTTGAATTCGAGCAGGTCGGCACCCGTAATGCCGGCTTCAGCGATCTCCTTGCCCGACAGCGCCGCCTCCTTGGTCTTGCGCCCGACCGGCGAGCCCAGCAAGCGCGCCAGCCGCATCGCCAGTCCGGCATCCTGGATCTCCGGTGCCAGCGCGGGCCGGACTGCCGCCTCGACCACCTCGGGCGAGAGCTTCGCGCGGGCGCATTGCGTGTAGCGCTCTCTGGGGATGGGCCCGATTTTCGCCGGCAGCCTGGCAAAGGCCTGGTCCAGGCCAGCGGCAAGGATGGCGCCGACGTCAAACGCACGGATCAGCGCCGTGACCGCTTCATCGTAAGTCGGGGGAAACAACTGGGGCGGCTCCGTCGGACGCTCTTCGATGCTTAGCGTGGGTTGCTCGGCCTGGGGCGCCGCCCAGCCGTCGTGGCTGAGGCCGAGTGCCAGCGCCAGTGCGGCTGCCAGAAGTATCGCCGGCAAGATCGGCGGCTTCCCGATCGGTAGTGGGGCCGCAACGCCATGGGTAACCTTGCCAAGGGAAGCGGCAAGCCCTGGTTGAGCGCATCGGGGACAGTCGTTCATGTTTTGCGCCGGCTCGTCTGGGTAACTCCTGCGGATTATGCCGGGATTGGGCGCGCACGGCCCGCCCGTGCCACGCTGCAAAGCGCCAATCGGGCCGCAGGTCCGGGCGCATGTCGTGTGGAAAACGAGCAACGCGCGATTTACGCGCCCGCGCCGCCTGTGTAATATCCGGCACCTGCACGCTTGTGCAGTTGATCGTTCACCCCTTGTTCCTGGAGAGTAAAGTGCCCCGCACGTCCGCCATCACCCGCTGATGCCGACGACACCTGCACACGCAGCGTGCCGATGGCGCGCCCGCGCTCTTCGCCTGCTGTGCTTGCCTCAAGCGCTTACGCTGTCCCAGGCCTGAGTTGCCTGCCGGGGCACCGCCAATGCCACCACGCGCCATCCCATCGTCGGCTCCAATCTTTTCTGGAGTTCGAAATGACGATGCAAGAACCCGAAGTGCTTCGGGAAACCAACCCTGCCGACCCGCTAGCCGATCGCGTGAAATATCCGCGCACGCTGCATTTGCCGTGGTCGCCAGGACTTAGCGACGATGACCGGAGGATCGAGTCCCTGGATGCCTTCCAGGGCTGCCGCGTGATTGTCACGTCCAAGATGGACGGAGAAAACACCTCGCTCTACCGCACGGGCATGCACGCCAGGAGCCTGGACAGCCGCCATCATCCAAGCCGTGACTGGCTCAAGGGATTCTGGGGCGCAATGCGCATGGATATTCCGCAGGGTTGGCGAGTCTGCGGCGAGAATCTGTTCGCCACGCATTCGATCCGTTACCGGGAACTGGCTTCGTTCTTCCTCGGGTTCTCGATCTGGAACGCGCGTAACGTATGCCTCGGTTGGGATGAAACGCTGGAGTGGTTTGCCTTGCTCGGTATCGAGCCGGTGCCGGTGCTTTACGACGGCGTGTTCGACGCCGCGGCGATCCAGGCCCTATGGAGCGAACGCGAGCGTGAGCGGATGGAGGGCTATGTGGTCCGGATCGCGGGCGCGTTCCCCTATGCCGGCTTCAGGCGCTGCGTGGCGAAGTTCGTGCGCAGCGGGCATGTGCAGACGGACGCGCACTGGATGCACAACCACGCGTTCGAGCAGAACCACATGCGTGAACACGCAGGAGAGCCGCAATGGAAATGACCGAACTGTTGACCGCAGCGAACCTGCAATCGCTGCGCACGGCACCCGTGCTGCGCGCGCCTGCCTACACGAGCCTGATGGCGCTTGTGCCTGCCCCGGGTGTTGACCCGGACTGGCAGGCCTTGATGGCGGCACTCCCATGCCTGGAGCCGTTGCGCCGCACGCCGCAGGACCCGCGTTATCACGCGGAGGGCGACGTCTGGACCCATACCAAGCTGGTGGTCCAGTCCCTGGTGGGGCTGGATGACTATGCGGCGGCCACTTCCGAGCGCCGCTTCGTCCTGTTCCATGCGGCGCTGCTGCACGACATCGCCAAGCCCGCCACCACGCGGGTAGACCCGCAAACCGGGGCAATCGGCCAGCCGGGCCACTCGGCGCGCGGCGCGGTCGATGCGCGCGTGCTGTTGTGGCGCAGCGGTGTGCCCTTTGCCTTGCGCGAAGCGGTTTGCCGGCTGATCCACGTGCATCAGCTGCCGTTCTATGCCATCCGGGGAAGCCGGTCTGGCGAGTCCGCGGAGATGGTGGTGCGGCGCCTGTCGCTGGAACTCGATATACGCGAGCTGGCGGCGCTGGCCGAGGCCGACATGCGTGGGCGGGTATGCGCAGACAGCGAAGACGTGCTGGTCGACATCGCGCTGTTTCGCGAACTGGCGCGCGAGGAGGGATGCTATGGCCAGCCACGCGCCTTTGCGGACCGCTGGACTCGGATGCGCTACCTCAGGGGCGAAGACGTTCATCCGGACTATGCTTACCACCGCGAGGCGGGCTCCACCGTGACGGTCCTGAGCGGCCTGCCGGCCACAGGCAAGAGCACCTGGATCAAGACATGCTGCGCCGGTCTGCCGGTTGTGGGGTTTGACGACGCACGCGAGGCCCTCGGGCTGAAATACGGGAAGAACGAGGGCGCGGCGATGCACTTTGCCGTCGACCAGGCAAAAGCGCTGCTGCGCGAGGGCAGGCCATTCGTCTGGAACGCGACGCACCTGAGCCGGCAGATGCGCGCGAAAACCCTCGACTTGCTGTTCGCCTACGGCGCCGAAGTCAATGTCGTCTATCTGGAGGCCGCGGAGCAGACCATCCTGTCGCGCAACCGCAAGCGCGACACCACGCTGACCAACGCCGCCATCGAGAGAATGCTCCACAGGTGGGAGGTGGTGTCGCCGGTTGAGGCGCACTCGGTCACCTATCACATCGCCAATTGAACCGGGTGCCGGCCCGTGCCATGCCATGCGGCACGGGCGCATCAGGGCTCAGGAACCTGCGGGAGGCGCCGCCACCTTGCGCCCGGCCATGTGATGCAGATACGCCAGCAGGTCCTTCAGGTCAGCGTCGGGCAGCGTTTTCTCGTCGATCGCCGACATGCGCGCGTYRGGCCACCAGCGCAGCGACTGCGGGTCGCGGATCAGCGTGGCCAGCTTGTCGTCGCCCAGGTAGTCGACCGCGCTGTTGGGTATATTCAGATCGGGGCCAAGGTGCGCGTCGCCGACCCGGTTGAGGGAGTGGCACGAGAAGCAAACGCGCTGGAATGTCGCAAAGCCGCGCATGACCGCGCCGTCCGCCGGCAGGCCGGGGGCGGGCCGGATGGCCGCAAAGCGCTCCGCCGGCGGCGCGGTGATGTCGATGCGCACAATGCTGTACGTCCAGAGGCTCTCGTTGACAAGGGAAGCGGCGCGGCCCGCCGGCACTGTCCAGATCAGGCGGAACGGCCCGATGTCCTGGCCCTTGAGCGTCGGCCACGGCGCGGCAGGATTTTCCACCGCGAGCCAGGCGCGCGGCTCGTCGGCGCTATCGGCCAGCAACAGGCGCGTCGGCAGGTGAGAGACATAGCCATCGCTGGCTGCGGTCGTCGCACTCGCGTCGGCCGTCACCGGCATGCCGCGCAGCAGGGCGGCCAAGGGAATCGCCTTGAACGTCAGGCGGCGTTTCAGGTTGTCGTCGTCCACCGTCACGTCGGTCAGGCGGCGGTCTTTCAGCAGCGCATCCCGCGTCCAGTTGCGCTGTTGCGCACCGGCGGCAATGGTCAGCGTCGCCGTGTCCGCGGCGCAAGCCGGACCCGCCAGGAACGCCATGGCGCATCCAAGCGCACCAACGGCCATTGCGATCCAGACTTTCATGGGTCTTCCTCCAGAGCGAGCGAACAATGTGCGGCGGTCGTTGGCGATCATTCTAGCCGTTGCAAGCGAGCGTCGGCTTTATCGCCGGCTCGGCGGCAGGCGCGGTCGCTTGCATGATCGTTTGTCATTTCTGCGTATCGGCGCGCCCGGCGCCGAGCGCTTCGAGCAGTGGCTTCAGTGCATCGAGTTCCGCGCCAAAGCCGCCCCAGTCGCCTGCCTTCAATCGCTCCATGGCGCGGTCATAGTGGGCGAGTGCCTCGCGGGCGCGGCCGTCTGGTGCGCCGCCGGGCGCGGCCGCCACCGGGGCGGCTTCCTTGAAGAGCGCCGCCAGGGCCGCGCCCAAGGTTTCCTCCATCACCACATGGTCGCCATAGGCGGCGATCACCCGTTTCAGTTCGGGCAGCTGACCGGACTCCGCGCGCAAGTAGAGCGGCGAGACGTAGAGAATCGAGTTGTCGATGGGCACGACCTGGAGGTGGCCGCGGATGACGCGCGACCCCATCTGGTTCCACAGCGAAATCTGCTGCGAAATCTCGGTGTTTTGCTGGATGCGCGCCTCGATCTGGAATGGCCCATAGACCAGCTTGTCCTTGGGAAAGGCATAGACGACGAGCTTGCCGTAGTCAGGCGGATCGCAACGCGCCGCCAGCCACGCGATCATGTTCTCGCGCTGGCTGGGCACCATCGGCAGCATCAGCACGAATTCGGCGCGCGGCTGCGCGGGCAGCCGCACGATCATGTAGTAGGGCGTCATGGGGGTGCCAGGGCCGGTGCCCGCATCGATGTCGGCCTGCTTGCGCGGGAACTGCCAGAGATCCTCGCGGTTGTAGAAGACTTCCGGCGTTTCCATGTGATAGGCGCGGTAGACCTGCGCCTGGATCAGGAACAGGTCTTCGGGGTAGCGGATATGCTGCTGCAGGTCTTGCGGCATCGCGCCCAGCGGCTTGAACAGGCCCGGAAAAATGCGCTGGTACGTCCGCACCACGGGATCGGCGGGGTCGCTGATGTAGAAATCGGCAGTCCCGTTGTAGGCATCGATCACCACCTTGACCGCGTTGCGGATGTAATTGTCGCCGTCACCGGTGCCCGGCTGGGAGTATGGGAACCAGCGGCTGGTGGTATAGGCATCCTGGATCCAGAAAAGCCGCCCGCCGACGACGACGATGTAAGGGTCATGGTCGAG
Source organism: Cupriavidus sp. 05L411 (assembly GCF_056398045.1). NCBI lineage: Bacteria > Pseudomonadati > Pseudomonadota > Betaproteobacteria > Burkholderiales > Burkholderiaceae > Cupriavidus > Cupriavidus sp. 05L411. The sequence continues at coordinate 107,862 of NZ_JBFTOQ010000006.1, forward strand.
GCTGAGGAACGGGGCGATCGTGCGCACCCGGTCCTGGATATTGCGATGGAGCAGGATCCGGCTCGCGGGCTTGATATAGCTGGTCACCAGGATGTTGGGATCGTCGAATTGCCAGGCGAAGAGGGCCTGCAGCGCCATGCTGCCGATGGCGACACCGTCGCGCCCGTGGTAGGTCGTATAGACGTTCTCATCGCCTTTGGGGTAATCGAATTCGGGCGCGTTGCCGTTGACGATCACATAGCCCTTGCCGCCTTCACCAAAGTACAGGCGCGGTTCACCGATGGTCGGGCCGCCGTTGGAGACAGGCGGAATATCCTTCAGGTAGAGCGTAGGCAGGCCTTCCGTGGATTTCTCGGTGACCGGCGACATCACGACGCCATTGCCGTGGGTGAACAGGAGATGCAGGTTGACCCAGGTCTGGGCATTGGCAGGAAGCAGCGACGGCTCCAGCTCCCGCGCCGAGAGCATCACCTGCTGGTAACGGGTGTCGAACCGGTAGCGGTCGATGTCCGTCGCCAGGAATTTGTAATAGGTCCTGATCTCCTGCAGCTGCGCGTAGGTATCGCGCAACGGCTGCAGATCCCACAGGCGGATGTTGTCGATGGTCGGGCGATTGGCCTGCAGCGCGGCGAGATCGAGGTTCTGCTCGGCGGGAAACGGCTTTACCGAGATTTGCGCCAGGCCATAGGCGTCGCGTGTCAGCGCAATGTTGTGGGCGATATAGGGCGTCTCCAGCTGCAGTTCGTTCGGCTTGACATAGAAACGCTGGAACAGCGCCGGGTAGATCAGCACCAGTACCAATGCGCTGCCGAACACGGCTAGCGCCGAGGCGGCAGGAATGCGATAGCCTCGCCAGCGCATATTGGCCCACGAGGCGGCTGCGGCCGCGGTGGCCAGGCCGATCAGCGGCCACAAGACTGGCAGCCCGACATGGATATCGGTATAGCCGGCGCCTACGACCACGCCGTTGTCCCCGTAGAGCAGCAGAAAGCGGTCGAGCCAGTAGGACCAGGCCTGCAGCAGGAAGAACAAGCCCAGCAGGGCCGAGCCGTGGGCGGCGGCCGCGGGTGAAAGCCCGCGCGGCGAGCGCATGCAGGCGATGTCGCCGCGCATTCCGTACACCGCGGCGGCGGCCGCCGCGCTGCAGCACAGCAGCAGTAGCAGCCAGTTCCTCAGCGCAAGATAGGCGGGCAGCGAGAAGAGATAGAAGCCGATGTCCTTGCCAAAGATCGGATCGGCCTTGCCAAAGGGCACCTGGTTGAGGTAGCGAAGCACGAGGTCCCAGTCCGGAATTTCGCTGGTGGCGAGGAGCAGGCCCAGGAGGACGGCGGCACCGGCGATGGCGGCGTGCCAGGGCAGATGCGGCGCGACTTCGCCCACCAGCTCGCTCAAGACCTCTGCCTTCCAGGAGCCAGGCGGGCTCGCATAGCGGTGCGCCAGCGATCCTGATACCCAGATCGCGCCCGCCGACGCAGCGAAGACAGCGGCGAACAGAAGCACCTTGGTGACAAGGACCGTCCAGAAGACGTTGACATAGCCGATGGAGGAAAACCACAGCCAGTCAACCAGCATGCCGGTGAGGCGGCCGATGACGATCAGGCCGATGATGCCAACCGCAACCCTGGCGGCAATGCGCCTCAGGCGCAGGCTGGATATCCCTGGCGAGCGCATCGATCATGCTCCTTTGCTGGACCGTCATCCGTGGCCTGCGGCTGCCCGCAACAAGGCAAAGGTCCAAGTTGGCCCGGCCCGACAATTCATTGTAGGTGGGGAATCATCCGGCAGCAGATGGACATTTACGGGCTGTTTATGCCTGGCCGATAGCTTTCTACGCCATTTGCATGGGCGAGTTCTTAACCTGTGGACTGTCACAATTCGGTGAGCAACATGATGCCGCACAGCCGCAATGCACTACGCACAGGCCAGCCTCATCACGGTGGCGGGTATTACCTGAAACTGACCGGATGCCTGCTGGCCCTCGGTTTGCTGTACGCCTTGTCATCGTGAAACCAGTCTGCGCCGACTGCGCAAGGCGACGCGCGCAGGCGTGCCGTCAGCCTGCCGCCTTCTGTTCCAGGTAGTCCACCAGCAGCCTTGCCGCTGGCGAAAGGCTTGCCTCGTCGCGCATGCAGATCGCGAAGCGGCGCTGCGCCCAGCTATCGGTGAGCGGGACCACCCGTACGCCAAAGCTGGCGTAAATGGGCTCAACCACCTCGCGGGGCACGATGGCAAGACCCAGATTCGCGCGCACGCAGCGCAGGGACGCATCGAACGAGGAAACCACCACGCGGTACGCCATCGGCTTGCCGATGATGGCCGCGGCGCGCGCGAGCATGGTGTGCACAGCCGTCTGCCCGGGCAGCCCGATGTGGTCGAACTCCAGCGTTTGCTCAAACGTGCAATCCGGCTGGCTGGCGAGCGGATGCTCGGGATGCACGATGGCCGCCAGGGCATCGCTGCGATAGGGGCGGGTCTGGAATCCTTCCAGATCCGCGGCATCCCAGCAGATAYCCAACGGTGCGGATCCCTCACGCAATGCGCGGACGAGGTCGCGGCTGAGGCTTTCCTCGACGGTGACGCGGATGTCCCGATGCTCGGGCACCTGCAGGAAGCTCGCGATATCGTCGGGCAGCGACTCGGCCATGCACGATACCGTGGCCAGCAAGCGGACTTGTCCCTTGATGCCGGTCCCGTAGTCGGCCATGTCGCGCTCCACGCGATCAGCTGCGGCCAGCATGGCGCGAGCGTGCTCAAGCAGGATCTCACCCGCCGCGGTCGGGATCACGCCGCGCCGGCGCCGCTCGAACAGCGTGACGCCCACCGTGTCTTCCAGCTGCGCCAGCCGCTTGCTGATGGCCGAAGCCACGATGTGCTGCTGTTCGCCGGCGCGCGCCATGTTGCGGGTCTCGCAAACCGCAACAAACAGGCGCAGGGAGGTGAGGTCTAGATCACGCATCGAAAGCCTTGCACAGAGGATTTCCAATTTGGAAATTTAGCGCGGCCATCTTAACGCTTTTTGTCGCAACCGGAAATTCCTCGGGCTGGACGCAAGCGTTGGCACTTGGCACCTCCTGTGCGGCAGTCGGCGGGCCGCTGGCTCGGGCACGCATCGGAGTGATTCGCTCAGATGTTCCAATCCGGAATGCTAGCGCTTCTTGATTACCGCTTCTGGCCTAGGCTGGAACAACATAGAGTGCATAGGCCAGACTGAAGCACCAACCTCCGAGGGGACACAGATCCAATGACAACGCACATTCCATCGGCACCGCGCCAAGCCGTGATCCGCGAGGTCGGGCTGCGTGACGGGCTGCAAAGCATCGCCACCATCCTGCCGACTTCCGCCAAGCGCGAGTGGATCCAGGCGGCCTATGCGGCGGGCCAGCGGGAGATCGAAGTCGGCTCGTTCGTCCCGGCGAAGCTGCTGCCGCAACTTGCCGATACCGCGGAACTCGTGGACTTTGCCAAGTCGCTGCCGGGGCTGTTCGTCTCGGTCCTGGTGCCAAACCTGCGGGGCGCGGAGAACGCCATCGCCAGCGGCGCGGACCTGATGCTGGTACCGCTTTCCGCCAGCCATGCGCATAGCCTGGCCAATCTGCGCAAGACCCCCGACGAAGTCGTGGCCGAAGTCGCCAGGATCCGCGCCGAGCGCGACGCGGCCGGCTCCCGCACGCTGATCGAAGGTGGCGTGGGCACGGCCTTTGGCTGCACGATCCAGGGCCATGTGGATCCGGAGGAGGTGCTGCGGCTGATGCAGGCCCTGCTGGACGCGGGCGCCGATCGCGTGAGCCTGGCCGACACGGTGGGCTACGCCGATCCCGGCATGGTCCGCCGCCTGTTCGAACGCGCCACGGCAATGGCCGGCGACCGCTTCTGGTGCGGCCATTTCCACGACACGCGCGGGCTTGGCCTGGCCAACGTCTATGCCGCCCTGGAGGTCGGGGTGCCCCGCTTCGATGCCTGCCTCGCCGGCATCGGCGGCTGCCCGCACGCGCCCGGCGCCAGCGGCAATGTCGCCACCGAAGACCTGGCCTACCTGCTGGGCAGCATGGGCTTCGATACTGGCATCGATATCAGCCGTCTGCTGGCGCTGCGCGAGCGCGTGGCCGGCTGGCTGCCCCATGAAACCCTGCACGGCACGCTGTGGCGCGCCGGCCTGCCCAAGACATTTCCCGCATCGGTTACCGATGCGGCTGTCCACCTGGGAGAGAACCATGCACGCTGAACATGCCTCCTTGCCGCTCGCCGGCGTCCGCGTGGTTGAGTTCACCCATATGGTGATGGGCCCGACCTGCGGCATGATCCTCGCGGACCTGGGCGCTGAAGTCATCAAGGTCGAGCCGCCCGGTGGCGACAAGACCCGCAACCTGCCCGGCCTTGGCATTGGCTTCTTCCGCTCGTTCAACCGCAACAAGAAGAGCGTCGTCATCGATATCACCACCCCGCAAGGGCAGGCCACGGCAGCGGAGCTGGTTGGCCAGTGCGACGTGCTGCTGGAGAACTTCCGCCCGGGGCTGATGGCGAAATGCGGGCTGGATTACGCTACGCTGTCCGCCAGGTTTCCCAAGCTGATCTACGTCTCGCACAAGGGTTTCCTGCCCGGTCCCTATGAACACCGCCTGGCGCTCGACGAAGTCGTGCAGATGATGGGCGGCCTGTCCTACATGACCGGGCCCAAGGGCCGCCCGCTGCGTGCCGGCACCTCGGTCAACGACATCATGGGCGGCATGTTCGGCGCCATCGGCGTGATGGCTGCCCTGCGGGAGCGCGACCGTACCGGCAAGGGGCAGGAAGTGCAGAGCGCGTTGTTCGAGAATTGCGTGTTCCTGTCGTCCCAGCATATGCAGCAGTTCTCGATGACCCGCGAGCCGCCGCCGCCGATGCCGTCGCGCGTGTCCGCCTGGAGCGTCTATGACGTGTTCACGCTGGCCGAAGGCGAGCAGCTCTTCATCGGGGCCGTCAGCGACAAGCAGTTCAACACCTTGTGCGACGTGCTGCAACGTCCCGACCTGGCCTCCGATCCGGCGCTTGCCACCAACGCGATGCGGGTGGCGGTACGCCCGGCATTGCTGGAGCGGCTTGGCGAGATTCTCAAGGACCACCGTGTGGCAGCGCTGTCGCCGAAGCTCGAAGCCGCGGGCATTCCCTACGCGCCCATCATGCGTCCGGAGCAACTGCTCGATGACCCGCACCTGAGAGCAAGCGGTGGCCTGGTGCCGATGCAGACCGAGGACGGCGGCACCACCGACGTTGTGCTGCTGCCGCTGTTGATGGGGGGACGCAGGCCCGGCGTGCGCATGCCGCTGCCGGGCATTGGCGAGCATAACGACGAAATCCTGTCCGGCCTGGGCGCGCATAGCCCGGACTGAATCCTCCCGCATTGCCACGTGGCTTCGGACGGCCACGCGGACCAGAACGATAAACATACGGAGACAGACATGGCATTCCCCCTTTCGCGCCGGGCAGCACTCGGCATGGCCGTTTCGGCGATCGCATTTACGCTTGCCTTGCCGGCCGGCACCGTGCTGGCCCAGGGCTCGGGCCGGCCGGTGCGCCTGATCCTGCCGATCAGCGCTGGCTCGGGCGTGGACGCGATCGCACGCGCTGCCGGGCCTGCGCTGGGCAAGAGCCTGGGCCAGCCGGTAGTGATCGAGAATCTTCCCGGCGCCGGCGGCATAACCGGCGCGGCGGCGGTGGCCAAGGCGCCACCCGACGGCACCACGCTGGGCCTGTTCTCCAACAACCACGTGATCAACCCGAGCGTGTACAAGAAGATGCCGTTCGACGCGATCAAGGACTTCACGCCCATCAGCGTGATCGGCTCGACGCCGCTGGTCCTGGTGGTCAACCCCAAGGTCCCCGCGAAGAATGTGCAGGAACTCGTTGCCTTGCTCAAGGCCAAGCCCGATTCGCTCAACTATGCCTCGTCGGGCAACGGCACCATTATCCAGCTCGCCGCCGAGATGTTCCTCGATGAGGCGCATGTCAAGGCTCGCCATGTGCCCTACAAAGGCACCGGACCGATGATGACCGACCTGATCGCGGGCCAGGTGGAGATGGGTGTCGTGGCCCTGAACGCCGTGGCGCCCCACCTGAAGAGCGGCACCCTGCGCGCGATCGGCCTGTGCGGCGCGACGCGCTCGCCGGCCGCACCGGATCTTCCCACCATCGCAGAACAAGGCTTGCCCAACTACGCGGTCGAGGGCTGGTTTGCCGTGGTAGGCCCCGCAGGGCTGCCGCCGGCCGAGGTCAAGCGCCTCAACACGTTGTTCGCCAAGGCATTCACCAGTCCGGACGTGCTGGAAGCGATGAAGAAGCAGGGCAATACGATCAGTCCCAGCACGCCGGAGGCAGCCGCCAGGTTCTTCCAGAGCGAAGCGGCGCGCTATGCGGCTCTGGTCAAGAAGGCCAATGTGACCCTGGAGTAAGGGCAGGGGCCGCATAGCGCATCGCATCGTTCGGCGAGTCGAGGCGATCCGTGCGGCAGACGCCGGCCCACGCCGTGGCGTTCACCGCTTCTCCGGTTTCATTGAATGTTGCCGCTGCCCGCGCAGCCCGCTTGGCGTGGGGAGGCGCCGATGTCATGATGGCGAGGTGCGAGCGAGCGGCATTTCCAGCCAGCGCGCCGGCATTTCACCTACGGTATCAATGAGGAGACACGGATATGCAAGGCAGGCAAACGCAGGGGATGTCCCGCGAGCGGCTTGGGCGGGTCGAACGTTTCATCGACGACGCCTATGTCGCCACCGGCAAGTTGCCCGGCACGCTCATCCAGGTGTGGCGGCGCGGCGAATTGGCGCTGAACTCGGTGTTGGGCCTGGCTGACCGCGAGCGGCAGGTTCCGCTGGCCGAGGATTCGATCTTCCGCATCTACTCGATGAGCAAGCCCGTCACCTCGGTGGCGGTCATGATGCTGGTCGAGGAATGCAAGATCGCCCTGGACGATCCGGTCAGCAAGTACATCCCGGCATGGGAAAACCTGGGCGTCTACGCCGGGGGCTTCATGGAGAGTTTCCAGACGCGCCCGGCTGCACGCCCGATGCTGGTGGTCGACCTGCTGCGCCATACGTCCGGCCTGACCTATGGTTTCCAGCAGAACACCAACGTCGACGCCGCTTACCGCAAGCAGATGCTAGGCGAACTCGCCACCGGCGGCACGCTGGACGACATGATCGCGAAGCTGGGCAAGCTGCCGCTCGAGTTCTCGCCGGGCGAGGCCTGGAACTACTCGGTTGCCACCGACGTGCTGGGTTACCTTGTCGGCAAGATCAGCGGAATCCCTTTCGAGACCTTCCTGAAGGAACGCATATTCGATCCGCTGGGCATGGTTGACACTGCCTTCCACGTGCCGCAAGACAAGGCCTCGCGCCTTTGCGCCTGCTACGCCGTCGGCTCGCTCGGTTCGAAGGTGGTATCCGCGCGCGCGCCGGTCCTGCAGGACGATCCCCGCACCAGCCCCTACCTGAAGCCGCCAAGCTTTATCTCCGGCGGTGGCGGCCTGGTGTCCACCGCGGCTGACTACATGCGCTTCGCACGCATGCTGTTGCAAGGCGGTGAGCTGGATGGGGTGCGCCTGCTGGGGCCGAAGACCCTGGCGCTGATGACCGCCAACCATTTGCCGGGCGGCGTGGACCTGCCGCGCATGTCGCGCTCCATGTTCAGCGAAGCCACCTATGATGGCGTTGGCTTCGGGCTCGGCTTCGCCACCACGGTGACGCCGGCGACCACGTTGATTCCCGGCAGCGCCGGCGACTTCTTCTGGGGCGGCGCGGCCAGCACCTTCTTCTGGGTCGATCCGCAGGAGGACCTGATCGGACTGTTCCTGACCCAGCTCCTGCCCTCGTCCGCCTACCCGGTGCGCCGCCAGCYGCGCACGCTGGTCTACAGCGCCATCACCGAGCCCGGTGCGGCGGCACGCTAAGCGCCTGGCGAGCCGCAACCCGTGGTCTCCCAAACGCTGCCCAGCACGTCTCCCTGCCCAATGTCGCATCCCTCCCATTTGAAGAACTGCAGTTCTTCCGAGCTGGCCAGGCCATTGGCCAGTACCTGCATGCCGAGTGTGTGCGCCAGTGCGATCACGGCACGCGCGATGGCGGCGCGTTTGGCATCGGTTGCCACGTTACGCACGTAGTCCTGGGGAATCTGCAGCCGGTCGGGCAGCAAGCGCTGCAGGTTGGCCAGCGAGATGGGCGTGTTGCCAACGTCGGCCAGCGTGACGGACGCGCCTTGCTCCTGGATGCGGGCGCAGGCCAGGCGGGCGGCTTCCGTGGCGGTGCCCAGCAGGATGCCCGGCAATTGCAGGTCGAGCACGTTGCCGGCCTGGGCGGTCTCGCGCAGGTATTGGCGGAGCAGCTCCGGCAACGCCAGCAGTTCGGACTCCTCGGCGCCGGCCATGAGCGGCAGCAGGATGGGGACGCTGACGCGGGCCGCGCCGGATAGGGCGGCTTGCGGATCCGTGTGCCAGGCTAGCGCGAGTTCGCACGCGCGGCGCAGCAGCGCGGCATTGATCGCGCCAATGAGGCTTGGGCTGCGCACGTGGCTGGCGATCTCGGCATGCGGCATCCAGCCGGTGGGACCCGGCCACGCCGGCAGCAGCGCGATGGCCGCAATGGCGGCGGAGCCCAGGTCGAACTGGGAGACGGCTTGCAGCCGGTACTGGCCGCTGTGCAGCGCTTGCTCGATGGCAGCTTCGACCTGCGCGCCGCTACCTGCCTCGGCGGCCGGGCGCTCGGGCGGGCGCGGCGCGCCTTGCGTGTGCGGGGCCGGCTGGGGCAGGGCATGGGCTTGCTGCAAGGCCTTGACGTACTGGTACGCGCGCAGGCCGCCGATGACGACGGAGGTCAGCTTCTGCGCGGTCATCTCCGTCTTGAGGAAGTAGCCATTGATCTCGTAGCCGGTCACCACCTCGCGCTCCGGCGCCATGCCGGGATGCCCGGTGCGCAGCACGATCTGGAGGTCGGGGTTGCGCAGTTGCTCGCGGATGTAGCGCACCGTGGCCAGGCCGGCATCGTCGGTTTCCATCACGACATCGAGCAGCACGAGCGCGGTATCAGGGTGAGCGGCGAGATGGGCCCTGCAGGCTTCGCCGGAATACACGCTGTGGAACTGGATCTTGCGCCCGGAGAAGGTCAGGTCCATCAGCACCAGGCGCGTGATCTCGTGCACGTCGGGGTCGTCGTCGACCAGCAGGACCTGCCACGCGGGCATGGACAAAGAGGAGTTCATGGCAGAGTCCTGGCGGATACGATCGGGATGGTGGCCTTTGCCGAGGGCGTGATGCGGGGCATGCGCAGGGTGAAGACGGTACCGCCGCCATGGGTACTGCCCGCATGGCCCACGGCGATGGTGCCGCCCAGGCGCTGCGTCACCAGGTTGTAGACCAGGTGCAGGCCCAGGCCGCTGCCACCCTTGCCGCGGCGCGAGGTAAAGAAGGGCTCGAAGATCTTCTCATGCAGGGCGTCGGGAATGCCGCTGCCGTCGTCGGCGTAGCGGATCACGACTTCGTCACCGGCGGCGAGCCGGGCGGCGATGCGGATGGTGCCGCGCACAGGGCCTGTGTCGCCGCTGCCGAATGCGTGCACCAGCGAGTTCATGACCAGGTTGGTGAGGATCTGCGCGATCGCGCCGGGGTAGCCGTTCATGGCGATGCCGGCCGGGCAGTCGATCAGCAATTGCACATGCGTGTCGCGCAGGCGCGGGTCGAGGCTGACCACGGTCTCGCGGATATAGTCGCCCAGGTCGAAGCTGCGCCGTTTTTCGCTGGTCTGGTCGACCGCCATCTGCTTGAAGCTCTGCACCAGCTCCGCCGCGCGGTTGGCGTTGGACAGCAGCAAACGGGCGGATTGCGCGGCGTCCGACAGGTAGCGTTGCAGCGCCTCGGGTGCCAGCTCGTTGCTCGCCACCAGCGCCTGCGTGGCGCTGGTGCGGTCCTGCAGGTAGGAGGCGGCGCTGACGGCGATGCCCACCGGCGTGTTGATCTCGTGCGCCACGCCCGCAACCAGTCCGCCGAGAGAGGCCATCTTTTCCGCGTCCACCAGGTTCTTGCGCGCGGACTCGAGATGGCGCAGCGACTCCATCAGTTCCGCCTGCGCCAGCTCGCGGCTTTCGTGTGACAGCACGATCCACCACGCGCCGAAAGCCAGCAGCGGCAGGGTGGCCGAGTACACGCGCAGCAGCAGGCCGCCGATCCCGTCGGCGTGCGAGGCATGGCCTTCGCCGATCAGCCGGTAGGCGAGCAGGAACACGGCGCCCATGGCCGCCGCGGCAATCACGAACAGGCCGAGGAAGCGCGCCAGCCGCCGCAGGAAATGCGGCGGCAGTATCCGCAGGAAGCTGCCTTGCCACGGCGCCGCCTGCATTTGCGCGGCGGTGCCGGGCGCCTTGCAGGCATCGTGGCAATGGTTGTCCAGGCCGCAGCACAGCGAGCAGATCGGGCCCGCATAGAAGGGGCAGTGCGCCATGTCCTGTGCTTCGTAGTCGCGCTCGCAGATGCAGCAGCGGATCGGCTCGTCGGTGTGCTTGTCGAGGGGCTGTGGGTCTTCCCGCGCGATGTAGTACCGGCCGCGGGTCGCATAGGCGATCACGATGGCGCTGGCGAACGAAGCGCCCAGCGCGATAAAGGCGCAATAGGCTTGCGCCAGCGCGCCAAGCAAGCCGGAGTAAGCACCGATGCCGGCGAGCGAGGCAATCAGCATGGCGCCGCAGCCCACCGGGTTGAACGCATACAGGTAAGCCCGGCGGAACTCGATGTGCCGCGGGCTGATGCCTAGCGGCTTGAGCACGACAAGGTCGGCCACCAGGGCGCCGAGCCAGGCGATCACCAGGTTGGAATACACGCTCAGCACGGCCTCCAGCGTGCTGAAGATACCCAGCAGGGTGAGCAACAATGCGATCAGCACGTTGAACACCAGCCAGACCACGCGGCCCGGATGGTAGTGCGCCAGCCGCACGAACACATTGGACCAGGCCAGTGAGCCCGCATAGGCATTGGTCACGTTGATCTTGATCTGCGACACGAGCACGAACAGCATCGCCACCGCGAGCACCACCTCGGGCCGATCGAATACCTGCCCGTATGCCCACACGTACATGTGGATCGGTTCCATCGCGTGATTGGCGGCTACGCCGGCTTGCAGCGCGAGCACCGCCAGCAGGCTGCCCGCCAGCACCTTGAGGCCGCCGATCACGATCCAGCCCGGGCCCGCCAGCAGCAGCGCGCTCCACCAACTCCAGCGGTTCTGCGGCGTGCGGTCGGGCAGGAAGCGCAGGTAGTCCACCTGCTCGCCAATCTGGCCCATCAGCGAGAACAGCACGCCGGTGGCGGCGCCAAATGCGAGCACATTGAAGGCCGGCGAGGCCGCATCGCGCCCGGTGAATGCCGCCCATTGCGCCAGCACGCCGGGATCGTGGCGCAGGATGTAGGCGAAGGGCAGCACCAGCAGCACCGCCCACAGCGGCTGTGTCCACATCTGCAGCTTGTTGATCAGCGTGACGCCGAAGAACACCATCGGCACGATCACCAGCGAGCAGACCAGGTAGCCCACTGTCAGGTTCAGGCCGGTGGCAATGGCGAGCGCCTGGGCCAGGATGGCCGACTCCAGCGCGAAGAAGATAAAGGTAAAGGACGCGTAGATCAGCGAGGTGATGGTGGACCCGGCATAGCCGAAGCCCGCGCCGCGCGTGAGCAGGTCAATGTCCACGTTGGCCATGCTGGCGTGGTATGCCACCGGCAGCCCGATCAGGAAGATCAGCGCGCAGACCAGCAGGATGGCCGGGAACGCGTTCTGGAAGCCAAAGCTGAGCGTGACGCTGGCGCCGATGGCTTCCAGCGCCAGGAAGGACACGCCGCCGATGGCTGTGTTGGCCAGCGTGAACGGCGACCAGCGCCGGTAAGAGCGTGCCGCATAGCGCAGCGCGTAATCCTCCAGCGTTTCATTCGCGACCCAGGATTGATATTCTCGTTTGATGCGCATGGCGTGGTGGCGTCGGGTGCGATCCGGGTCGGGACGGATGGCTGGCAGCGGGCGCTCCGATTATTGTCTGAATCCGCCCCTCGCGCAATGACATGCGCGCTGCGCGGCAAAGGGTGCGGAACGCGCTGCAGCATGCCGTACGGATGCTGCGCGGCAGCATGGCGCGGCGCCTTGACATTTGGGGTGTCAGCGCAAACACTGGCCGGCAGTCCTCATATCGAAGAGGCCGCGGGCAGCGCCGCATAGCGCTCGCCGTTGCCCGAATCCGCTGTGCCCGATGCCATGGAGAAAGCGCGGTTGCCCGCCCAGAATGCTGATAGCGCCTATAAGGCCGATAGCGCCGATCCCCAGGCCGGGGAGCTGATCTACCGTATCCACGCCGCGCGCGATGATGATGGCTGGCGCGGCGTGGTTGCGCTGGTGCGCGATCAGTTCGCCGCGGGCACTGCCGTGCTGGCGCGGCGGCACCTGGCCGGCGGCCAGGGCGCGGTGCTGCACGGCGCCCCGGACGACCCGGCATTTTTTCACACCTTTGCGCAGTACTCCGCGCGCAACCCGTGGTTCCTCTCCAGCACGGCCTACCAGCCCCTGCAGGTGATCAGCGGCGACGACATGCTGGGCAGCGGCGACCTGGTCCGCACGGACTACTACCAGGCGTTGCTGCGGCCCCATCGCTATCTGCATCGCTTGTGCGGGGTGGTGGCGCGCGAGGCGGATGTCGTCTACTACCTTGAGTTGTACCGGCGCGAAGACCAGCGGCGCTTTGCCAGCAAGGAGAAGGCGGAGTTTCGCGGCCTGCTGGCGCATATGGCGCTGTCGCTGGAAAACCGCTGGCACCGCCACAGCGCCGCCGACCTGAGCCAGGCGCTGATGTGCGTCATCGACGGCCATCCAAACGCGACCTTCCTGGTGGAGCGGGATGGCCGCATCGTCTACTGCAACCGCAGCGCGCAGGCGCTGTGCGGGCAGGGCAGCGGCCTGTACCGGGATGGCGAGTATCTTGCCGCGGTGATGCCGACCGATCACCGCACCTTGCACGAGATGCTGGCCACGCTGGCCGGGGCTTCCCAGGGACTTCCCTCCAAGGCCGGTGACACGCGCGACGCCCACCCGGGCCAGGCCACGCTGGTGCCCACACAGGTGCTGTCGGTTTCCGCGCCCGGCTTTGCCTTGCCCACGACGCTCACGTTGCAGCCCGCCGGTGCGTCCATGCGCAACGGGCTGGGCGAGGAGCGCGCGCTGGTGGTGGTCAGCGCGCGCCGGCAGGGTGCGAAGCATGCGCACCACGATTGCCTGTTCGCGCGCCAGTTCAAGCTGAGCGAGGCCCAGGCGCGGGTCAACGCGCTGGTCTTCGCCGGCCACTCCATCGCCAGCCTGGCGCAGGTACTGCACGTGTCCGAGAACACGGTGCGCAGCCACCTCAAGCAGATCTTCCAGAAGACCAACACCCATGGGCAGATGGAATTGGTGCGCCTGCACGCGCAGCATTGCCCGCCGGCCTGAACGTCCCTCACCTGGCCATCGCGCCGTTGCCTTGTCCGCTGCCTTATCCATTGCCTCATTCAATTGGGTGAGGCCACCTCACCCAGCCACATGATGCGCGGAATCCTCGTCGTGAAGGATTCGCATCTGCGCGGGCCTGCTTATAGTTGACCCGTCGCCACGCGGCCGCCGCGAGGCAGCCGGCGCCAACAGAAAAAGAACAACCAGAATCCGTCACGCAGGAGATACGCCATGCTAGGCCTGACGTTGCTTTACGTAGGTGCCGTGCTGTGCCTGAACGGCTTGTGGCTGCTGGGCAAGATTGGCGACCGTGAGATCTGGGTCGTCAATATCTTTGCCGGCGGGGTGACGATGCTGGTGTCGCTGCGGCTGATCTTCGGCGGCGAGGCGGACAGCGCATCCATCAAGGCCGGCGCGCTGACGCTGTTGTTCACCTTCACCTACCTGTGGGTTGCGCTCAACCGCTTCAACGGCGCGGACGGGCGTGGCCTGGGCTGGTTCAGCCTGTTCGTGTCGGTCACGGTGATTCCCGTCGCCATTGATGCGCTGCGCCATGCCAACTCCGTCTGGGATACCTGGTTCGCCTGGTGCTGGGTCGGCTGGGGCGTGCTGTGGTTCCTGTACTTCCTGTTGCTGGCGATGCAGCGCCCGATCCTGAAGTTCACCGGCGTTGCCACTGTCCTGGCAGGTATCGCCACCGGCTGGCTGCCAGGCTATCTGCTGCTGAGCGAATCATTCAGATAGACCGCAAAGACAGACCGCAAAGGTCGACCGCAAAGATCGACCACAGCGCGGCGGCGGGCAGCCGCGCGCGACCAACGCTGATCCAGGCATGCAGCCAAGGCGGCTGCATCGTTTCACGGCCGCAATCCGGCGACTGACCGGACACACACCAAGGAGACAGGCACATGGCAGATACCCTGATCAAGGTCGATCTCGCGCAATCGGCGTACGAGAACGAACAGGTCCACAACCGCTGGCACCCGGACATTCCCATGGCCTGCTGGGTCAATCCCGGCGACGAGTTCATCCTGGAAACCTATGACTGGACCGGGGGCTTCATCAAGAACAACGAGTCGGCGGATGACGTGCGGGACATCGACCTGTCCATCGTCCACTTTCTCTCCGGGCCGGTGGGCGTGCGCGGCGTCAAGCCGGGCGACCTGCTGGTGGTCGACCTGCTGGACGTAGGCGCCAAGCCCGAAAGCCAGTGGGGCTTCAACGGCTTCTTCTCGAAGAAAAACGGCGGCGGATTCCTGACGGACCATTTCCCGCTGGCGCAGAAATCCATCTGGGACTTCCACGGGGTCTACACCACGTCGCGCCATGTGCCCGGCGTGGAGTTCGCCGGGCTGATCCATCCCGGGCTGATCGGCTGCTTGCCCGATCCCAAGCTGCTGCATACCTGGAACGAGCGCGAGACAGGGCTGATCAAGACCGACCCCGATCGCGTGCCGCCGCTGGCCAACCCGCCGTTTGCCGCGACCGCCCATATGGGCAAGCTCGTTGGCGACGCCGGCAGGCGGGCGGCAGCCGAGGGCGCGCGTACCGTGCCGCCGCGCGAGCATGGCGGCAACTGCGACATCAAGGACCTGTCGCGTGGCTCCAAGGTGTACTTCCCGGTGTATGTGGATGGGGCGGGGCTGTCGGTCGGCGATCTGCACTTCAGCCAGGGCGACGGCGAGATTACCTTCTGCGGCGCCATCGAGATGGCGGGGTGGGTGCACATGCGAGTGAGCGTGATCAAGGACGGCATGGCGAAGTACGGCATCAAGAACCCCATCTTCAAGCCCAGCCCGATCACGCCGACCTACAACGACTACCTGATCTTCGAAGGCATCTCGGTGGATGAACAAGGCAAGCAGCACTACCTGGATGTCAACGTCGCCTACCGGCAGGCCTGCCTGAACGCGATCGAATACCTGACCAAGTTTGGCTACTCGCGCGCGCAGGCCTACGCCATCCTGGGCACGGCGCCGGTGCAGGGGCATATCAGCGGCGTCGTGGACATCCCCAACTCCTGCGCCACGCTCTGGATACCGACGCAGATCTTCGACTTCGATATCCGGCCGCAGGCCAATGGACCCACCGTGCATATCAAGGGAGGTGCCGACGTCCTGCTTTCGCAGGATGTGGCCTGAATGCCGATCTGAGCGCCAGCCAGAGATGTGAAGTCACGGCGGGCGCGGGCTTCCGCCTTCCTCCTCCTTCCCCAAGGGGGCCCGCGCTTGCCACCTTCCACCAAGTGGAGATACCTGTATGCCCATGTATGAATACGCCTGCGAGGCGTGCGGCAGCTTCACCGCGGTGCGCCGCATCGACGAGCGCGACGCGCCGCAGCCATGCCCCGGCTGCGGCCACGCAGCCCGGCGCCAGGTCACCGCGACCATGCTGGCCCTGATGCCATCGGCCCGCCGCGTCGCGCATGCGGGCAACGAGCGCAGCGCCCATGCGCCATCAAGTTCCCAGGGGCACCGGCATGGGCCGGGTTGTGGCTGTTCGGGCGGCAGCGTCGGCCTGGCCGGCAAGCCGGGTGCGGCAAAGTCCTTTCCCGGCACGCGGCCCTGGATGATCAGCCACTAGGGGAGTCATCCCGATGGGGGCCAGCCCGATCGCCATCCCGGCTATTCGCCAACCACGGTCGAGCTACGCACCCGGTCCAGCAGCGGCAGCCATACGCCGCGCGCCGTGTCGCGGCACGAGAGGATGAGCAGTAGCTCCTGGTCCGGCGTATAGATGTCGAAATGCTGCACGTAGATCGTGCCTTGCGCGCCGGTGCGCACGTAGTTGATGGCAATCGCCGGCCAGCCACCGATTGTCTCGAGGCGAGGCTCGTCGATGGAGAGCATCTCCCTGCCCGATGTCTTCAGGGAGGCGCGCATCCTGCGCTCGAAGCTCGCCGCGTATGCCAGAAGCAGTGACCTGTCGAACCGGCGGACCTGCTCGGGCGTGACCGGCGCTTGCGCCATCGAGTTGACGATCACGGCCGCGTACGGATTCTGCACATTGGATACGGCATGCAGGAGGTTGACCGTTTGGCCCGCCGGCGCCGGGACGATGGAGACACCCCCCACCGCGTCCGCGATGGTGCCGTGGGCCCGGCCCTGGGCGCCGGACAGGATGGTCCAGTCCCGGGGAACCTGAACGGCAACCTGCCTAGCGAGCCTGATTTGCACGAAAGGCACTGGCGTGCCCCCACCGGCCTGGGCGAAACACGGCGCGGAATTCAGGGCCAGGCCCAGTGCGCAGGCAGTCGCCGCCGCCAGGACAAGCCTGCCGCATTGCGCACGCATGCTCCCTCCGTCGTGATCCCGAACAGGAACAATATAGACGCGAAGCGGCTATCCGGCACGGATCCGGGCGTCGCACGAGCGCCATCGTCCTTGTCCGGCCAGATGCCGAGGTGCACGCCAGTGGCCGCCGCGGCTGGCGGGTCCCATGCGCATGGGACGCGGGGGCAGGGTAGGAGAGGGCTTAGCCCGTCACCACATTGCGCGGCGAGCCAGCCGCGAACGCCGCGATATTGTCGATCAACTGGTCCGCCAGCGCCTGGATGGCCTCCCGGCTCGCCCAGGCCACGTGCGGCGTGAGCAGGAAGGCGGGATGGTCGCGCAGTGCGTGGAACGGGTGGCCGGGGCCGGGCGGCTCCTGGGTGGCTACGTCGAAACCAGCCCCGGAAACCTGTCCTTGCCGCAGCGCCTCGACCAGTGCGGCCTCGTCGACCAGGCCGCCGCGCGCGGTGTTGATCAGCAGCGGGCGGCGCGTCATCTGCGCGAACTCCTCGCGGCCGATCAGCCCCGCGTTGGCGGGGGTCAGCGGGCAATGCAGCGTGATGATGTCGCTCAGGCGCAGCATGTCCGCGAAGGGCGTGTGTTGCGTGTTGGCGCTGTGCTGGCCCTTGCGGGCGGCGTACAGCACCTTGAGTCCCAGCAGCCGGGCGATCTCGCCCACCGCGCGGCCCAGGGTGCCGCCGCCGACGATGCCGATGGTCGAGCCGGCCAGGTCGTGGATCGGATAGTCGTGAAAGCAGAACTGCCCCGAGGCCTGCCAGCGGCCCGCGCGCACCGCGTCGCAATAGGCATGCAGGCTGCGGCGCAGCGCGAAGATCAGCGCGAAGGTGTGCTCGGGCACCGTATGCACGGCGTAGTTGCGCACGTTCGACACGCAGATGCCCCGGGCGGCGCAGGCGAGCAGATCGACGTGGTCGGTGCCGGTGGCCGCGATCGCCACCAGGCGCAGGTTGGCGGCCTCGCGCAGCACCTCGGCCGGCAGCTTGACCTTGTTAGTGATCACGATCTGCGCGTTGGCGATGCGCGCGGCCACTTCATGCGGCGCGGTGGCGTCAAAGACCGTCAGCTGGTGCGCGAACGGCAACGCGCGCAGCACGGTCTCGGGGGCCAGCGTGCCGCGGTCCAGGAAAACGACTTCCGGCGTGGTCTGGGTTGGATTCATGGGGTTTGTGGGGTTTGCCTGTCGGTAAGCCTGGGTGGTGAATACGCCACGCCTCTGGCCATCGGCCGACGCGCGTGGACTGGCCATGGTGGCCCCGGGCGCCCAAATTGACAATGCCGTTCTCGTCCACTAGCCTTTCCCGATTCTCAAACCTCGGGGCATGGCTTGACGGCCCTGGCCATCCGGTCGCCATTGATGCCGCCGCCCACCGGACGCTTTCGCGTGATCAATCCCGCCCATCTCGACCTGCAGTCCCTGCGCCTGTTCCTGGTGGTGGCGCAGAGCGGCAGCTTTACCAAGGCCGCCGAGCGCACCCACATGACGCTGTCGGCGCTCAGCCGCCGCGTTGCCGACCTGGAAAAGACGACCGATTGCGCCTTGTTCGTGCGGCTGCCGCGCGGGCTTGAGCTCACCCCGGCCGGCGTTGGGCTGGTCGGCCATGCGCGGGCGGTGCTGGATACCGTGAATCGCCTGGCGGGCGACATGAGCGATTTCGCCATCGGCGTGCGGGGGCATGTGCGCGTGTGGGCCAACACCTCGGCCATCATCCAGTTCATGCCGCGGGACCTGGGCGTGTTCCTGCACGCGCAGCCGCTGATCCGCGTCAGCCTGGAGGAGCGCATGAGCGGCGAGGTGATCGCGGCGGTGGCGGGCGGGCAGGCGGATATCGGCGTGTTTGCCGACAACGTCGCGGCCGGCACGCTGGAAAAGTTCGAATACCGCCGCGACCGCCTGGTGGTGCTGGTGCCGCCGGATCATCCGCTGGCGGCGCGCGCCGAGGTGGCCTTTGCCGACGCGCTCGAATTCGATTTCGTTGGCCTCAACCAGGGCAGCTCGCTGCTGCAGCGCTTGGCCGACGCCTCGGCCGCGCTGGAGCGCGTGCTCAAGCTGCGGGTGCAGGTCAGCAGTTTCGATGCGATCTGCCGCATGATCGAGGCGGGCCTTGGCATCGGGGTCTTGCCGGAGGGCGCCGTGCGCGCCGAGATACTTGGCGCCGGGTTGCGCGCCATCCGCCTTGCTGATCCGTGGGCCTCGCGCACGCTGTGGCTTGGCGTGAAATCGGCCGCGGCGCTGCAGCCCGAGGCGCGCAAGCTGTTCGATCACCTGCTGGCGCGGCACTGAGGCGGCCGCTTCAGCCTTGCGTTTTCGGAAAGGGTGCTGGCGCAATCCGACATATTCATGTGCCCGCGCGACTGCCATGATGGCTTCCGGCTAAACCGCAGAGAGAGCAAGCGCGACATGATTGACCACCTCGACCACCTGGTGCTGACCAGCACGGATGCCGGCGCGACCATCGATTTCTATACGCGCGTGCTCGGCATGCAGCTGGAAACCTTCGGCGAGAATCGCGTGGCGTTCCGCTTCGGCAACCAGAAGATCAACCTGCACGTGCGCGGCGCAGAGTTCGAGCCCAAGGCGCACCTGCCGGTGCCCGGCGCGCTGGACCTGTGCTTCATTGCGTCGATTCCGCTCGATGCCGTGATCGAGCGGCTGCGCGCCGCCGGCTGGCCCATCGTTGCGGGCCCGGTCGCGCGGACCGGCGCCACGCAGAAGATCCGCTCCGTCTACGTGCGCGATCCGGACCTGAACCTGATCGAGCTCTCTGAGCTGGACGCGCCGTGACCGGCGCGACGGCGTTGAATAACGTGCCGGCGCGAGCGCTGCGCGTGCTGCTCGCGCCCGATTCGTTCAAGGGCAGCCTGGACGCGCCGGCGGTGGCCCGGCATATGGCCTGCGGCATCCGCCATGTGCTGCCGCACGCCGTGGTCACGCAGGTACCGATTGCCGATGGCGGCGAAGGCACGGCCGCGGTGGTGGCCGCGGCATGTGGCGGGCGCTGGCATGCGGTGGACGCGACGGATGCCAACGGCCAACTGGTGCGCATGCCGTTTGCCGCCTGCGAGAGCGCGGCGCTTGGCGCCTTTGCGATCTTCGATGTGGCGGCCGTGGCCGGCCTTCCCGATGCGGTGGCGGCGCCCGGCGCGCGCACCACGCGCGGGGTAGGGCAGGCCATACGCGGGATTGCCGCGCGAGGTTTCACCACCATCGTCATTGGCCTGGGCGGCTCCTCGACCAACGATGCTGGCGCCGGCATGCTCTCGGCGCTGGCGTTCGACTGCCTCGATGCCGCGGGCGAGCGTGTCGACCCGGTGCCCGACAATCTTGCATCGATCCGCAGCCTGCGCCCTCGGGTCGATGCGGACCTGCTGCAAGGGCTGCGCCTGGTGGCGCTCACCGATGTCACCAGCCCTTTGTGCGGGCCGCTTGGCGCCAGCATGATGTTTGGCGGACAAAAAGGCGTGACGGACCTCGCGCAAGCGGACGAGGTAATCGGCGAGTTCGCGGCCCGTTGCGAGCTGGCGCTCGGTTGCCACGCAGCGCAAGCGCAGGGCGCGGGCGCTGCGGGCGGGCTGGGCTTTGCCTTGCGGCTGCTTGGCGCGCAATTGCTGCCGGGAGGCCGCTTTATTCTCGACACCGCCGGGTTGGCGACGGTGGCCGGATACGACTGGATCCTGACCGGCGAAGGCCGCTCTGATCGCCAGACCTTGCTTGGCAAGGGCCCGGCGCTGGTCGCGGCGCTGGGGCGCCGGCACGGCGTGCCCGTGACCTTGCTATCGGGAGCGATTGCCGATGGCGCACTGCTGCGCGAGGCATTCGATGGCTGCTTCTCGGTGCAGGCCGGCCCTGCGTCGCTGGCCTGGTCGATCGCGCAGGGCGGGGCGCTGCTGGAGGCCGCCGCCGCGCAGTTGGCGCGGCTTTATGCGGCCGCGCGGCGTTCCGTTTAGAAGGACGACCAGTCGGACGCCGGCGCCGAAGCCGCAACGGCACGCGGTGCCACCGGCGCGGCGCGGCGCGGCGACGGTGCCGCGGGCCGGCTTGCGGCTCGCACGGCATGGGGCGCCGGCGCACTCGCCGCGCCGGCTACGCCCTGATTGCCCAGCCTGAACACGGCCACCGTGTCGTTCAGCTTGGCGGCTTGCTCTTCCAGCGATTGCGCTGCCGCCGCTGCTTCCTCCACCAGCGACGCGTTCTGCTGCGTCACTTCGTCCATCTGGCTCACCGCGTGTGCGACCTGGTCGATGCCGGCGGTCTGCTCGACGGACGCGGCGGAGATCTCGCCCATGATGTCGGAGACGCGCTGGATGTCGCGGATGATCTCGGTCATGGTCGAGCCCGCCTGGTCCACCAGCGCGGTGCCGGTCGTCACGCGCGCCGAGGATTTGTCGATGAGGTCCTTGATCTCCTTGGCGGCGCTGGAGGAACGCTGCGCGAGCGAGCGCACCTCGCCCGCGACGACCGCGAAGCCCCGGCCTTGCTCGCCGGCGCGCGCCGCTTCCACGGCCGCATTCAGCGCCAGGATGTTGGTCTGGAAGGCGATGCCCTCGATGATGCTGATGATGTCGGCAATGCGGGTTGAGCTCTCGTTGATCTCGCTCATGGTCGCAACCACGTCGCGGATCACTTCGCCGCCGTGATTGGCGGTTTCCGATGCCGTGGCCGACAGCACCGCAGCCTGGCGCGCGTTGTCCGCATTCTGCTTCACGGTGGTGGTGAGCTCTTCCATGCTGGCCGCGGTTTCTTCGAGCGACGCGGCCTGCTGTTCGGTACGCGACGACAGGTCGACGTTGCCGGCGGCAATCTGCCTGGTGGCCGCCGCGATCGTTTCGCTGCCCGTGCGCACGGACAAGACGGTTTGCGCCAGGCCGTCCTGCATCTTCGCGATGCCCGACAGCAGCTGGCCCATTTCATCCTGCGAGTGGATTTCAACGGGGCGGCTCAGGTCGCCCGCGGTGATGTGGCCGAAGTGCGCGAGCGCCGCGTCGAGCGGGCGCGCAATGGCGCGGCGCAGGGCTACCCAGCTATAGATGGCCAGCGCCAGCCCCGCCAGCAACGCGGCAATGGTGATCGTCCTGAAGGTGGCATAAGACGCCTCGGCGGCCTCATAGCTGCGCTTGGCCAGGGCCGACTGGAACTGGCTGAGCGTTTCGCCGCTGGCTTGCAGCGCGGCGTAGTACGGCGTTTGCGCGACCCCCGCCTCGATGATCTTCTGGTGGTCGGCCGACTTGACGGCGGCGGCGAAGGCATCGAGCGCGACGTACAGCGCCTTGCGCTTGGCAATGACATCCTGGGCCAGCCGCTCTTCTTCCGCGTCGCGCGGCAAGGACAGGTAACGCTGCCAGGCGGACTCCGACTGCGCCAGGAATTTCTCCGTGCGGGTCAGCAGTTCGGCAGCGTGGGGAGATTCGGGATCCATGCCAGCGCTGAACAGCGCCGTGCGGACCCGGCCCAGCCAGATATCAGCTTCCGCGATCGCCATGGCGCTCGGCATCTGGTTGGCATACGTGGCGTGGTTCGCCGCATTGCTGCGCGACATGCCGAGCAAGCCCAGTGCACCGACGACGAGCAGCAAGACGGAAAGCACGAGCATCGCAATGGCGAGCCGTGCCTTGATGGTTACGTTGGGGAGCATTGTTTAATCCATGAATTGAGAAGAATCTCAATGCTCGTTTACGGCGATTCCTTTTCAAGTTGAAGCAAGGCAGGCGCGCGCCGGATGTCTGCTACAACCACGAACGTGCTGAGAAAATCGGGCGCGCGCGTGGTTGGTGGCCCGCGGGCAGGCCGGCGGGCGAGGCTTTAGGCCCAAATTGTTTACCTGGCTGAACAGAGATTCCCGCTGCGAGGACAATAAAGACTTCGCAGCGGCGCGCGCAGCATGTGCTGCGAAGCCCAGGGAGGAACGCACTGGAAACCATACTTGCCTTCAGCCGCGCATCGCGCGCTTCGGCGTGATTGGCGTAGCCGCCACCATTTCTCGCACCATGGCGCGAAAGCGCGTCACGGCTGCCGGCAGCGCGCCTTGGCGCATCGCGAGGTGCAGGGGCGCGCTCAGCGGCGGGCTCTCGCCCAGCGGGCGATAGACGATGTCCTCGCCACCCAGGCGGTGCATGGACGCGGGCACCACGGACACGCCAAGGCCTGCTGCCACCAGGCTCAGCGTGGCCGGCAGGCGTGGCGCTTCCTGCGCCACCAGCGGGCTGAAGCCCGCGGCGCGGCAGGCGGTCAGGATCGCGTCATACAAGCCGGGCCCGGCGGGGCGGCGATAGAGGATGAACGGCTCGCGCGCCAGCGCTGATAGCGGCAGCGCGCCGGCCTGCGCTGCCAGCGGATGCCCGGCCGGCAACGCCGCCAGCATCGGCTCGTCCAGTACGGCCTCGAGCACCAGCCCGGCGGTGCTGCCCACCGGCGAGCGGACGAACGCGGCGTCCAGCCGCTCGTGCAGGATCGCGTCCACCAGCTCGCTGGTGCCGGCTTCCTCCAGCGTCACGGCAACGCCCGGCACGCTCTCGCGAAACCGGCGCAGCACGGCGGGCACGAAGGGGTGCAGGGCGGCGGAGCTGGTAAAGCCCACCGCCAGCCGCCCTTGCTCCCCGGCCGCGGCGCGGCGCACCACGTCGGCCACGCCTTCGGCCCGGGCCAGCACGGCGCGGGCCTCTTCCAGCAATGCCAGGCCGGCCTCTGTCGGGCGCACGCCGCGCGGCAGGCGGCGCATCAGCAAAACACCCAGCTCCTCCTCCAGCCCACGCAACAGGCGCGTGAGCGGCGGCTGCTGCATGCCCAGGCGCTCGGCGGCGCGGGTGACGTGGCCTTCCTCGGCCAGCACGACGAAGGCGCGCAGCCGGCGTAGCTCAATCATTGTCATACTCTCAAGGTATTGAAAATGTGCTCAATATGCATTGGAAATCATAGCAGTTCGGCTCTATCCTGACGGCATGCATCGGGCATCCACGGAGCACGGCCATGCAAGAACAAGATCTGGAAAAGGACGACAAGGACGACGACAAGGACAACGACAAGGACGCCAATCTTCCCGCGTCGTCGCACCCGGGCAACCTGCTTGCGTTCCTGGCGTGGCTAGACGCCATGCCGCGTACCTTCGCCGACACCATGGAGGCATGGCGCACGTCTTGCCCACGGCTGTCCGCGTGGGAGGATGCGACGACGGCCGGCTTGGTGGGCATGCTGTCCTGGCCCGGTGTGCCGCGCGCGCAGGCCATCGTCACGCTGACCGCCAAAGGCAGGGCCGTGTTGCAGCAGGCCAGGCAGCCCGCGATGCCGAAGAATCCGAACAAGCCAGAACTTCCAAAGCACTAGAACCGAACCCGCAAAGGAGCAGCAATGACTTGGTCAGCCAAGCAATACGTGAAATTCGAGAACGAACGTACCCGCCCGGTGCGCGATCTGCTGGCCGCGGTGCCGGGGCGCGAGCCGCGCGTCGCGGTAGACATCGGCTGCGGTCCGGGCAACTCGACCGAAGTGCTGGCCGCCTGTTTTCCCGGCGCGAGCGTGACCGGGCTGGACAGCTCGGCCGACATGGTCGAAGCCGCGCGCAAGCGGCTGCCGGCGTTGAAGTTCGAGGTGAGCCGCATCGAAGCCTGGTACGACCCGGGCCCTTACGACGTGATCCTCGCCAATGCCGTGCTGCAATGGCTGCCTGACCACGGCCGCCTGCTGCCCGCGCTTGCCGCCAAGCTGGCGCCCGGCGGCAGCCTCGCGATCCAGGTGCCCGACACGCTGGACACGCCCGCTCACCGCCTGATGCGCGAAGTCGCCGCCGACGGCCCGTGGGCCGGCAAGCTGGCCGCCGCTTCGCAGGCGCGTACCGGGCTGCAGGGGGCTGGCTGGTACTACGAACTGCTGCGCGCACATTGCGCAGCGGTCGATGTCTGGCACACCACCTACCATCACGCACTGGCCGGCGGCCCCGCGGCGATTGTCGAGTGGTTCAAGGGCACTGGCCTGCGCCCCTTCCTGGACCCGCTGGATGAAGCCGAGCGCGCGGCTTACCTGGAGCGCTACACCGCGCAAGTGGCGCGCGCTTATCCGCCGATGGCGGACGGCACGGTGCTGCTGCCATTCCCGCGGTTCTTCATCGTGGCCACGCGCTGACCGGAACCGGGGCCGCAACCAACAGCGTGCGGAGTGTCAAGCAGGCTCAGGCCTTGCGCAGGTAGCAGGCCTTGAGCATGAAGCTGCCGGCGTCCATCTTGCAATCGACCTCGTGGTCGCCGCCCACCAGCCGGATGCTCTTGACCTTGGTGCCCATCTTCAGCGTGATGGACGAGCCCTTGACCTTCAGGTCCTTGATCAGCACCACGGCGTCGCCGTCGTTCAACACGGCGCCGTTGGCATCTTTCACCACGGCCTGGGCGCTGTCATCTTCCTGCGCGGCGGCCACCATGGCCCACTCGTGGCCGCAGTCGGCGCAGACATAGTTGTCGCCGTCGGGGTAGGTGTTCTCCAGGGCGCATTGGGGGCAGGCGGGGATAGTGGGCATGACGGCTTCCGGTTACTTGAGGCTTGAGGCTTTTGAGGGGCTAGAGTATAGCGGGCGGCGGGCCCGCGTTCGGCCACGGCGTATGGCCCGTTCAGGTAATCRTGATTCTCTCGCGCCGGCTTATCCGGCAACCTTCGGCCAGCACCTTGGAACAGGCAAGCGCTCCAGCTTGCCGGCCTGGTTTCGGAGACAACGATGACTGGCATGACCGCGATGAAGCACGTAGGCACTGGCTTGAAGTGGATGATTTTCGGACCGCTTGCGGCGGGGCTTGCCTCGGGCGCGATGGCCGTGGATGCGTTCCCATCCAAGCCGGTCACGCTGGTGGTTCCCTTTTCGGCGGGCGGCCCGACGGATGTCGTGGCGCGGGCACTTGCGCAGGCGATGTCCAGGGATCTCGGGCAAAGCGTGATCGTGGAGAACCGCCTCGGTGCCGGCGGCACGGTCGCGGCGGCCTATGTCGCGCGGGCCCAGCCGGATGGCTACACGATCCTGATCCACCACAACGGGATGGCGACGGCGCCCGCGCTGTACAAGAAGCTGTCGTACGGCCCGCTCAAGGACTTCGAGTACATCGGGCAAGTCGCGGATGTCCCGATGACGCTGCTCGGGCGCAAGGACCTGCCCCCGGCCACCACGCAAGACTTGGTGAAGTACGTCGCCCAGAACAAGGACAAGGTATCCCTGGCCAACGCCGGCCTGGGGGCGGTATCCCAGCTGTGCGGGCTGCTGTTCGAGGAGGCAGTGCATGTGAAGCTGAACGCGATTCCTTACCAGGGCACCGGGCCGGCGCTCACTGCGCTGCTCGGTGGGCAGGTCGACCTGTTGTGCGACCAGACCACATCAACACTGCCGCATATCAACGCCAACCGGCTCAGGTTCTATGGCGTGACCACGCCCAAGCGCATCAAGGCGCTGCCCAATGCGCCGACGCTGCAGGAGGGCGGCCTGAAGGGCTTCGAGATGAAGGTCTGGCATGGCGTCTACGCGCCCAAGGGCACGCCGCCTGCCGTCACCGCACGCCTGACCAAGGCACTGCAGCAGGGCTTGCAGGACCCGATGGTAGCGAAGCGCCTCGATGACCTTGGCGCCGAGATCGTGCCCGTCGACAAGCAGACGCCGGAAGGACTGCATGGCTGGCTCAAGACGGAAAGCGACAAATGGCAACCGCTGCTGAGAACGATGAAGGTGGAAGCGGACTAACGCTGGAGATGACAGCGGGCCATGGCCCGCCGCCATGGCAAGCACGCCGCCCTGCAACCGCAGCGCGGCGTTTTTGCGTTCGGCGCCGCCTGGGCGCGCGCTGCAGGCATGTCGTTCGCTGATGGCAGCAGCGTCATTTTCTATTTCACCATTCGCTTGCCCGCTGGCTACCATCGTCTCCACGGGTTTGGCGATTTTCCCCTGGCCCGCACCATAACAATCGTGGCCGCCGTGCCGATGGTGCTCTCGGTGAACCCATCGGTGAAAGCCAACACGGCAAAGGAGCTGGTCGACGAGATCAAGAAGAATCCCGGCAAGTACAGCTACGGCTCCGCCGGCAAGGGCAGCGCGTTGCATATGGCCGTGGAGCTGCTGAAGTACCAGGAGCACCTGGACGTCGTCCACGCGTCTTACCGGGGTGCCAGCCAGGCGATCCAGTCCGTGATGTCCGGCGACCTGCAGTTCATTACCGATGCCGTATCCACCTCCGCGCCCATGATCAAGGCCGGGCGCCTGAAGGCGCTCGCGGTCACCACCGGGACGCGTTCCAGCGTGCTGCCGAATGTCCCGACGATGAAGGAAGCGGGCTTTCCCAACTACGAGACGTCGATCTGGAACATGGTGATGGTGCCCCGTGGCACCCCCGCGCCCGTGATCGAAAAGCTGAGCGTGGCCCTGCAGCAGGCCGTCAAGGACCCGGAAGTGCGGGAGCGGATGGAGAAGATCGGCGTGGAGCCCGTGGTGGATTCCAGCCCGGATAACGCCGCCAGGTTCGTGCAGGCGGAGACACGTCGCTGGGCGGAGGTGATCAAGGCGGGCAACATCCAGGCGGACTGAATGCGGGGCCGGCAGGCTACGCGCCAATCCAGGTGGCGCCCGGCCAGGCGCCATCCAGCACCAGGCGCTTGATCAGCGTGGCCAGTTCCGCCGAGGCGAAGCTGGCGGCAGGCGACATCCGGCGTGTGGCCGGATGCGCCAGCACGATACGCCGGGAAAGGTTGGGCGAGGTGATCGGCGCCGCGGCCAGCGTCCCTTTTTCCAGCTCTTCGGAGACGGCGGAGCTGGGCAGGACCGTATAGCCAAAGCCCTTGGCAACCAGGGATTTCTGCACGCTCAGGGAGTTGGTCTCGACGGCGATCGTGAGCGTCACCCCCGCCACCGCGCACGCATGCTCGACCACAGTGCGCAGGCCGTGCGGCGCATTGGGCAGCACCAGCGGCAGGTCCCGCAGGCTCTCGATGGTATGCGCGGCGCCCGCGGGCACGGTGCCGGGGAGGCCAATCAGGCAGAGCTGCTCGTCGAGCAGCGCCTCGACCTGCAAGCCGGGGGACGCCTTGATGTCGTACAGCAGCGCGATCTCGACGTCGCCCGCCTCCAGCCATTGCAGGAGGTTGCCCGCGTAACCCACGTTGAGCCGCACGACCAGTTGCGGGTGCTTGCCTTTGACAGTTGCGACCAGCTCCGCGGCCAGCAGCTCGCAGGTGCTGGGAAGCAGGCCGACGGCGGCCATGCCGGAGATTGCCCCGGCTACCGGCTGGATCTCCGCCTTGGCCCGGTCGAGCTCGCGCAGCGCGCGGCGCCCGTACTCAACCAGCGTCCGGCCCGCGTCGGTGAGGACCATGCCGTGCCGTTCGCGCTCGAACAGCTCTACGCCGAACTCCTCCTCAAGCAGCCGCACATGCCGGGAAACGGCCGGCTGCACGATGCGAAGAAGYTCGGCGGCCTTGGTGGCGCTGCCGGTCTCGGCGATGGCCAGGAGGGCGCGAAGCTGCTTGATGTCCATGGGCGTGATCCTGTGATTCTGGTGATTGGCCGGCTATCCAAATTACTGATGGAGGAATCAAATTATTGTATTTCATTGGAGATTCCATTCAATTCTATGATAGCAGCGTTGTTCCCCTCCCTGGATCACTACCCATGACAAATCCAAATCCAAATCCAAATTCAGCTCCTGAGCCTCTTGCCTGGCAAGAGGACATCTTCCAAGTCATCAAGCAAGCCGGGGTCCGGCAAATTGCCTACGTGCCGGATGCCGGGCACTCGCACGTCATCAAGCGGGCCAAGGCTGACCCGGCGATCCGCGACATTGTCCTCACCACCGAGGAGGAGGGCGTCGGCGTTGTCAGCGGCGCGTGGCTGGGCGGCGAGCGCGCGGTCCTGCTCATGCAGAGCAGCGGCGTGGGCAACTGCGTGAACATGTTCTCGCTGCTGGATAGCTGCCGTTTCCCGTTTTTCACCATCGTGACCATGCGTGGCGAGTACGCCGAGTTCAATCCCTGGCAGGGACCGATGGGCCTGGCAACCGAGGCGGCGCTCAAGCTGATGGGCATCACGGTGTACCGCGTGGACTCGCCGCAAGACGCTGCCGAACTGGTCGACGCAGGCCTGGCTAGCGCCTTCGACGCCGGGCAACGCGTGGCGATTCTTCTCTCTCAAAGCCTCATCGGCCGCAAAAAATGGGTGCACTGAACCTATGACTACCTTGACCTCCAAGCCGGCGATCGACCGCCGCGATTTCGTTGCCACGCTGCTCAGGCAGTTTCCCGATGCGCTGGTCGTGACCGGTCTCGGCTCGCCCTCGTACGACGTCTTTGCCGCCGGCGACCGCCCGGGCAATTTCTACCTGTGGGGCGCCATGGGCGGCTCCACGTCGGTGGCGCTGGGGCTGGCCCTGGCACAACCGCAAAAGCAGGTGATCGCCATCACCGGCGATGGCGAGCAGTTGATGGGCATCGGCAGCCTGGCGACCGCCGCGGCGCAGAACCCGAACAACCTCGCTGTGGTGATCCTGGACAATGGCCACTTTGGCGAGACCGGCATGCAGCAAAGCCACACCAACCTGGGCACCAACCTGGCAAAGGTGGCCAAGGCGTGCGGCGTGCCTTCCACGCTGGAGATCTTTGACATGGAGGAGGTGCACACGCTGGTGCAGGCGATCAGGAACGCCGACGGCATGACCGTGGCGCAGGTGAGCATCGCCGCCGAAGAGCACCAGCGCGCCTTGCCGCCGCGCGATGGCGTTTTCGTCAAGAACCGGTTCCGCCAGCATCTGGGCTTCGCGCCGTTCTAGCCGTCCCGCCGCGGCTTGCCATCCTGTGCATCCATCCTGCAATTTCAATCTGACCGGACAGCATCGCGCCATGAAGCAATATCAAATGTTCATCGACGGGACCTTCGTGAATGCAAGCGACGGTCGCTGGTTCGAAACCCAGAACCCTTTCACCGGTAAAGCCTGGGCAGAGGTAGCCCGCGGCACGGCGGCCGATGTGGACCGCGCGGCCGGCGCAGCCGATCGTGCGTTCCGCGCGGGCCCCTGGGCGGCGCTGACAGCCACCCAGCGTGGCGCGTTGCTGCGCAGGCTCGGCGACCTGATCGCCAGGGATGCGGAGCGCCTGGCAGAGTTCGAAGTGCAAGACAACGGCAAGCTGCTCGCCGAGATGAGCGGGCAGGTAAAGTACCTGCCGCAGTGGTTCTACTACTTTGGCGGCCTGGCCGACAAGATCGAGGGCACGGTCATCCCGCTCGACAAGAAGGGCTACTTCAACTACACGCGCAGCGAGCCCCTGGGCGTGGTGGCCGCCATCACGCCCTGGAATTCCCCGCTGATGCTGCTGGCGTGGAAGATCGCGCCGGCGCTGGCCTCCGGGTGCACGGTGGTGGTCAAGCCGTCGGAGTTCACCTCGGTTTCCGCGTTGGAACTGGCGCTCCTGGTTCAGGAGGCAGGTTTTCCGCCCGGCGTCTTCAACGTCGTGACGGGTTTCGGCGCGGAGGTCGGGTCGCCGCTCGTCACGCATCCGCTGGTCAGGAAGGTCACGTTCACGGGGTCCGATGCCACCGGCCGCGTCATCAACCAGCAGTGCGCGGCGCAGTTCAAGCATGTCAGCCTGGAGCTTGGCGGCAAGTCGCCCAACATCGTGTTCAACGACGCCAATCTGGACGATGCCGTMAACGGCGCGGTCTCGGGGATCTTCGCGGCCAGCGGGCAAACCTGCATTGCCGGTTCCCGCCTGCTGCTGCAGCAAGACATCCATGATGCCTTCGTCGAGAAGCTGGTGGCACTGGCCAGGACGGCAAAGCTTGGCAACCCCATGAATGCCTCGACGCAGGTCGGCCCCATCACCACGCCGGCGCAGTACGACAAGGTGCTTTCCTACATCCGGATTGCCAGGGACGAGGGCGCCAGCCTTGTGCTGGGCGGGCGGCCTGCGTCGTGCGGGGAAGGGTGGTTTGTCGAGCCGACCATCTTCTGCGGGGTGACCCCGCAAATGCGCATCGCGCGCGAGGAGGTCTTTGGCCCGGTACTCTCCATCCTGAAGTTCAAGGACGAAAGCGAGGCGATCGCGATCGCCAACGATAGCTGCTACGGCCTTGGAGCGGGCGTGTGGACCCGCGATATCGGCCGGGCATTCCGCATGGCCGAGAAGATACAGGCCGGCACCGTGTGGGTGAATACCTATCGGGCGGTCAGCGTCATGTCGCCATTCGGCGGTTACAAGGATTCCGGCCTGGGGCGGGAGAACGGCATCGACGCGATCCGGGCGTATCTCCAGACCAAGAGCGTCTGGATCAATACCGGCGCGGGCGCCGGCAATCCGTTTGCCATGCGGTAGGCGCCAGATTGGCGGGAGAGATCGGTGGGACGTCCACGTGCTTAACCGATCAGCTTTGCCGGGCTCCCGCCGGCAGCTTGCGCCACGCTGATCAGCTCGTCGATGAGGGCGCGCGCGCAGCCGGGCAGCCCCTGCAGTTCGCGCACGATGACCGCACGCTCGCGGATCACCCACGGGTCGTCCAGCTCGACGATGGCGAGCTTCATGGTCTGGCGGTGCCGCAGCGCTGCGGACAGCGGCACCACGCCAATGCCCACGCCCGCCTCGATCATGCGGCACATGGCTTCGAAGCTGCGAATCTGGATGCGGATCTGCAGCTTGCGCCGTTGCTCGTGGAGCAGATCGGTGAGGAAAGCGTGCAGGGTGCTGCCCTCGTGCAGGCTGACGTGCTCGTACTCGAGGGTGTCGGCGAGCGAGACCTTGCTCTTTTGCGTGAGGGGATGGCCGACGGGCGTGGCAAGCACGAGCTTGTCGGTGCTGAAGTGCACCACTTCAAGCCCTTCCGGGTTCACGGGCCCGGAGATGATGCCGAGGTCGGCGCTGCCGTCGAGCACGCCCCGGATGATGTCCCGCGTCAGGCGCTCCTGCAGGTCGACGGTCACGGCGGGGCGCTCCGCCATGAAGCGCGAGAGCACTTCCGGCATGAACTCCGTGACCGCGGTGGTGTTCGCGAAGATGCGGATGTGACCGACGGAATCCTTCGAGAACTCCTCGAAATCGCTGCGCACGTGTTCGAACTGCCGCTCGATGACCCGCGCATGGCGCAGCAGCCGTTCTCCGGCAGGCGTCAGCGCCAGCCCTCTGCTCTCCCGGTAGAACAGCCGGGTGCCCAACTGCTCCTCCAGGGACTTGAGGCGCGCGCTGGCCGCGGCGGGGGACAGAAATGCCTTTTTCGCACCGCGAGAGAGGTTTTCTTCCTCGGCGATGCGGGCAAAGAGCCTGAGGTCGGCAAAGTCAAAGTGCATGGATACTCCTTCGCCGCCACTGTACCAAGGGGTCGCTGGTGCCGCAATTCATGCGGCGGGCCCGCTGGCAAAGCGATGCTTTCCATTGAAGCGAATGGCTGGTTCGAGAAAGCGAGATGGTGCGATGCCCTCCACTCTGGGAGACTAGCTTCGGTGCGCATCGCACCAGGCGTGCTGCCCATGCGTGGCGACTTCCGGCCGGGCCGGGGCGCCGTGGACCCACTTCTCCCGTTTGCCGCTGCGCTGCGCAGGGCAGGCGGGCCCAGACTGAACAAGGCTGCTATGCGTCCCCTGGATGGCATCACCGTCGTTTCCCTCGAGCACGCCATTGCCGCGCCGTTCTGTACCCGGCAACTGGCGGACCTCGGCGCCCGGGTCATCAAGGTCGAGCGGCCCAAGGTGGGCGATTTCGCGCGCGGCTACGATGAGCGGGTGGATGGCCTGTCCTCGCATTTCGCCTGGACCAACCGTTCCAAGGAAAGCCTTGCGCTGGACCTCAAGCACAGCGAGGCCCCGGCCATCCTGGGCAAGCTCCTTGGCCAGGCCGATGTGCTGGTGCAGAACCTGGCGCCGGGCGCGGCGGACCGGCTCGGCCTTTCCTATGCGGCGCTGTCGCAGCGCTATCCCGCCATGGTCGTCTGCGATATCTCAGGCTATGGCAGCGATGGCCCCTACCGGGAGAAGAAGGCCTATGACCTGCTGATCCAGGCGGAATCCGGCTTCGTCTCGATCACCGGCACCCCCGATAGTCCCGCCAAGGCTGGCTGCTCCATTGCCGATATCGCGGCTGGCATGTATGCCTACTCCAACATCCTGGCGGCGCTGCTGCAGCGCGGCAGGAGCGCAAAGGGCGCACATATCGACGTGTCGATGCTGGAGAGCATGGTCGAGTGGATGGGCTATCCGCTTTACTACGCGTTCGATGGCGCCACGCCACCGCCGCGGGCCGGCGCCTCGCACGCCACCATCTTCCCGTATGGCCCGTTTGTCGCTGGCGACGGCAAGACCATCATCCTGGGCCTGCAGAACGAGCGCGAGTGGGATGCCTTTTGCCGCGTCGTGCTGGAGCGGCCGGAACTGACAACGGACGAACGCTTTGTCTCCAACTCCCTGCGCACCCAGAGCCGCGCGGCGCTCACCGACATCATCACGACGGTGTTCTCCGCCCTGACCATCGAGGTGGTGATCGAGCGGCTTGAGCGCGCCCAGATCGCCAATGCCCGCATGAACGACATGCGCGACGTCTGGAACCATCCGCAGCTCAAGGCGCGCGAGCGCTGGACGTCCGTGCCGTCGCCCGTGGGCATCATTCCGGCGCTGCTGCCGCCCGGCACGCCACAGTCGTTCGCGCCGCGGATGGACGCGATTCCCGCGCTCGGCCAGCATAGCGAGCGCATCCTGCTCGAACTGGGCTACACAGTGGACGACGTGGTTCGGCTCAGTGCCGAAGGCGCGATCTGACCCTATGTCCTCCATCCCGGATAAAGACCCCATGGCCGCCGCCGCTATTGCCCGCTCCTATCTCTTCGTGCCCGCCAATCGTCCCGAGCGTTTCGCCAAGGCCAACGCCTCGGGCGCGGACGCGGTCATTCTCGATCTCGAGGACGCGGTGTCCGACGAGGACAAGTGCCGGGCAAGGGGGTTGCTGGAGGCGTACCTGGCCGACGGCGGCTGCGCCATGGTGCGGATCAACGCCACGCAGACCGAATGGTTTGAAGATGACGTGCGCCTTTGCCGCGAGAAAGGCGTGACGGGCATTGTGCTGCCCAAGGCGGAAAACGCCGCGGACATCGCGCTGGTGGCCAGGCACCTTCGGCCCGGCGTGCAGGTGCTCCCGCTCATCGAGACGGCCAGGGGCATGGCCAACGTCAAGGAGGTGGCCGGTGCGCCGGGCGTCGACCGCCTGATTTTCGGGACCGTGGATTTTCGCACCGAGCTGGGCATCGAGGGCGACGACCAGGAGCTGCTGTTTTTCCGCTCCATGCTCGTCCTCGCGTCGCGGCTCGCGGGCATTGCGCCGCCGGTGGACGGGGTGACGGTTGCCATCTCCGATGCCGAGGCACTGCGCAACGCTGCCGAACGCGGGCGGCGCCTGGGCTTCGGGGCAAAGCTCTGCATTCACCCTGCTCAGGTGGGCGAGGTCAACGCCGCCTACCGGCCAACCGAAGCGCAGCTTGCCTGGGCCACGCGAGTGGTCGAGCAGGCAAGGTCAGGCCCGGGCGCATTCCAGCTCGACGGCGAGATGATCGATGCGCCCGTCATTGCGCGCGCTGTGAGCCTGCTCGAGCGCGCGGGCCGGGCGCCGGCCTGATCGGCATCAACGACTGATCAGAACATAACCATAGAGAGATTGATGGACACTGCCAAACTGAAGGCGTGGATCGGCAAATCAACCGAGTCCCAGGACGACATCACTGCGTTTCCCGTCAAGGCGCTTAGCGCGACCCTGGACCGCGAAGACGCGCCGCCCGTGCACGGCGATGCCTTGCCCCCGCTCTGGCACTGGCTCTACTTCTTGCCGCTGCACCGGCAGTCCGAGCTGGGCATCGACGGCCATGCCAATCGGGGTGGGTTCCTGCCGCCCGTGCCGCTACCGCGCCGCATGTGGGCCGGCGGGCGCCTGCGTTTTCACCAGCCGCTGCGCCTGGGCGATGCCGTGTCGAAAACGTCCACCATCCTGGATGTGAGCGCCAAGGCGGGCCGCACCGGCTCGCTGGCTTTTGTGACCGTGGAGCATCGGTACTCGGGGCCGCAGGGCCTTGCGGTGACGGAGGAGCACGACATCGTCTACCGCGAGGACGCCGCCCCGGGCGCGGCCGCGCCGGACCCCATCGCCGCGCGCACGGACGAAGACTGGTCCCGCGAAATCGTGCCCGACCCGGTGCTGCTGTTCCGCTTTTCCGCGCTGACCTTCAATGGCCACCGGATTCACTACGACCACGATTACGTGACCACGGTCGAGCACTACCCGGACCTGATCGTCCACGGCCCGCTGCTGGCCGTGCTGCTCCTTGACCTGGTACGCAGGAACCTGCCGGACGCCACCGTCAGCAGTTTTTCCTTCAAGGGCGTGCGGCCGACCCACGTGCCCCAGCGTTTCCAGGCCTGCGGCAAACTGAGCGAGGACGGCAAGACGGTCGCGCTGTGGATTCGCCAGGCGGGCGGCGCCCTCGCCATGACCGCCACCGCCGAGCTGGGCTAAGCCAGGCGCCTCCAGATCCAGCCAAACCAGGCAAAGAAGAACACTCACGGAGACATCTCGTGCTGAACAAAGTCGATGAACACCAGGAAATCCGCGAAGCCATCCGCGACCTGTGCGGGCAGTTCTCGTCGGAGTATTTCCGCAAGATCGATGAGGCCCGGGGCTATCCCGAGGCATTCGTCAATGCGCTGACCGCCGCTGGCTGGCTGGCGGCCCTGATCCCCGAGGAATACGGCGGCTCGGGGCTGAGCCTCACGCAAGCCTCGGTCATCATGGAAGAGATCAACCGTGCCGGCGGCAACTCGGGCGCCTGCCACGGCCAGATGTACAACATGGGCACGCTGCTGCGCCATGGCTCGGCGCAGCAAAAGCGCGACTACCTGCCGAAGATCGCGAGCGGCGCGCTGCGCCTGCAATCCATGGCGGTCACCGAGCCGAGCACCGGTACGGATACCACCAAGATCAAGACCACCGCGGTGCGCAAGGGCGACAAGTATGTCGTCAACGGACAGAAGGTCTGGATCTCGCGCGTGCAGCACTCGGATCTCATGATCCTGCTGGCGCGGACCACGCCGCTGGCGGAGTGCAGGAAGAAGTCGGAAGGCATGTCCATCTTCCTCGTCGACCTGCGCGAAGCGATCGGCAAGGGCCTGACGGTGCAGCCAATCCTCAACATGGTCAATCATGAGACCAACGAGCTCTTCTTCGACAACCTGGAGATCCCGGCGGAGAACCTGATCGGCGAGGAGGGCAAGGGGTTCAAGTACATCCTGGATGGCCTGAACGCCGAGCGCACGCTGATTGCCGCGGAGTGCGTCGGCGACGGCTACTGGTTTATCGACAAGGTGACCAGCTACGTCAACGAGCGCGTTGTGTTCGGCCGGCCCATCGGCCAGAACCAGGGCGTGCAGTTCCCCATCGCAAGGGCGTTCGTCAATGTGGAGGCCGCGAGCCTGATGCGCTTCAAGGCTGCCAGGCTGTTCGACGAACACCAGCCCTGCGGCGCCGAAGCCAACATGGCCAAGCTGCTGGCCGCGGATGCCTCCTGGGAGGCCGCCAACGCCTGCCTGCAGTATCACGGCGGGTTTGGCTTCGCCGCGGAATACGACGTGGAGCGCAAGTTCCGCGAAACCCGCCTGTACCAGGTCGCGCCGATCTCGACCAACCTGATCCTGTCCTATGTCGGGGAGCACATCCTTGGCATGCCGAGGTCGTTTTGACGCTTCGTTGGAAGGATTGGATGGCAGCGTAGCGCCAGTGTTCAGCCGCTCAGTGATATGCAGAACCGCTGGATCGCCTGGCATGCCTGGCGCAGCGACTCGGTGTCCAGCGCGTAGGCAAGGCGGATGTAGGGCGCAAGGCCGAAGGCGCTGCCGTGCACGACGGCCACGTTGGCTTCGTCCAGCAGCGCAAGCGCTACATCCTCGTCCGTGCTCAGCAACGTGCCGGCGGGTGTTCGCCGGCCGAGCAGGCCTGCGCAG
This sequence comes from Cupriavidus sp. 05L411, assembly GCF_056398045.1. Lineage (NCBI taxonomy): Bacteria > Pseudomonadati > Pseudomonadota > Betaproteobacteria > Burkholderiales > Burkholderiaceae > Cupriavidus > Cupriavidus sp. 05L411. The sequence goes on from NZ_JBFTOQ010000006.1 coordinate 144,586, forward strand.
CAGGCGAATGCATAGAACGCCCCGCCGGGTACCGCGCAGGCCATCCCCGGTGTTTCGTCGAGCAGCCGGACCATCAGGTTGCGCCGCGCCTCGAATACCCGCCGCGTGTCGGCGATGAATGCCTGCGGCCCGGTGAGCGCCGCCAGCGCGGCGTGCTGGGAAATGGCGCTGGCGCCGGAGGTTTGCTGGCCCTGGAGCTTTTCCATGGCCTCGAGCAGCCAGCGCGGGCCGGTGCCAAAGCCGATGCGCCAGCCGGTCATGGCGTAGGCCTTGGAAACGCCGTTCATCGTCAGCGTGCGCGCCGCCAGGCGCGGCTCGACCGCGGCGATGGTGTGGAAGCGCTTGCCGTCAAACGTCAGGTGCTCGTAGATGTCATCCGACAGGATCAGCACATGCGGGTGCGCCAGCAGCACCTCGGCAAGCGCCGCCAGCTCGCCGTGCGTGTAGACCGCGCCTGTGGGGTTGGAGGGCGAATTCAGGATAAGCCAGCGTGTCGCCGGGCCGATTGCCACGGCGAGGACGGCCGGCGTCAGCTTGAACCCAACGTCCGCATCGCACGGCACCACCACGGCATGCGCCCCGCACAGCTGGACCATCTCCGGGTAGCTGACCCAGTAAGGCGCGGGCACAATGACCTCGTCACCCTCGTTCAGGGTGGCCGCCAGGGCGTTGTAGATCACCTGCTTGCCGCCGCTGCAGACGATGGTGTCCTGCCAGGCCACGTCGAGCCCGTTCTCGCGCCTGAACTTGGCGGCGACGGCTTCGCGCAGGGCGCGCAGGCCAGCGACCTGCGTGTACCGGGTGTGGCCCTGGCGAATCGCGTCGACCGCGGCGTCGCAGACATGCACGGGCGTATCGAAGTCCGGCTCGCCCGCGCTGAGCGAAATCACCTTGGCGCCGGATGCGCGTTTAGCCGCCACGCGGTCCATCATCCGGTAAGTGGCCGAGGGCTGGGCGCTAGCCAGGTTCTCATTCAATCGTTGTACATCGGTTGTCATCATGCCTTCCTCTGCAGCGTGTGGTAGCCCAGTGCCGCGCGGGCTTCCCCGAGGGTTTTCCCGTTGGCGATGTGCTCGCGGATCCGTGCTTCCACGGATTCGATCTGGCGCGCCAGTTCGGCAACCTCGCGCGCCCGGTCGCGCGGGACGACGACCACCCCGTTGGCGTCCGCCACGACGATGTCGCGGCCGCAGACGCGCGCCGTGCCGATGGAGACTGGCGCATTGATCGCTTCGACCTGGACACGGTCCTTGCCGGTGCGCATGAACCGGCCGCGCGTGAACAACGGATAGCCGTCGCCGAGCGCCTTGGCCACATCCCGGCACACGCCGTCGATGACGGTGGCCGCGATGCCGCGCGCGCCGGCGTACTGGGTCATGATGTCGCCCCAGACCGTGCAGTCGGTGCGGCCGTCGTTGTCGATCACCACCACGTCGCCTTCGGCCACATCATCGATGAAGTCGCCGACCGTGCCCGGCGGCGTGCTGGCGGATACGTACCTGACGGTGTAGGCGGGCCCGACCACGACCTGGGCGTAATTGTCCAGCGGCGCAATGCCAAGGCACTGGCCGGGCAGGCCCAGCTTGTCCATGGCGTCGGACACACCCGGTGTATCCAGGCCTGCGAACAGGTCCGATAGTTCTTTGTCTGCTGCGTTCATTTGGCGTCTCCACTGTGGATGGCGTCGAATTCCTTGTCATGCATGACTTCAGCCACGGAGCGTCCGGCGCGCACGGCCTTGACCATCGAGTCCTGGCGGCGTGCAATGCGTTCGCCAAGCGCCACGATGTCTTCGATGCGCGCGGCCGCCACGAACGCCGTGCCGCAGCGATCGGCGATCACGTAGTCATCCTGACGCACAACCACGCCAGCAAAGTTGACAGGTTCGCCGGCACCCACCTGCACAACCCGGTTGCGCGCGCTGAGCATGGTCACGCCGCGCCCAAACACGGGGTAGCCGATTGATTCGCTGCCTTCGATGTCGCGGCTCAGGCCGTCGATCACCGAGCCGCGCACCTGCCTGGCGGTGGCGGCATTGGCCAGGATGTCGCCCCAGCAGGAGACGCCATCGATGCCGCCTGCAATCACAAGCACACGGTCATCGGTCTGGATGGCGGCGACGACCGGGGTGATCAGGTGCACCGTCGGTTGGGCATCCGTCTTGCGGCCCAGCTGGATGGTGCTGGCCCGGCCAACGATCTTCGGGCAGTCCCAGAGCGGGCGAATGCCGAAGGTCGCGCCGGGGAGGTTGTAAAAATCGAGGGCATCGGACACCGTGTTGGTATCGAGTGCGGCGAGGCGGTCGAGCAAGGAGCGTGAGGTGGGGGAGGTCATTTCGAGCCTGCAAAGCGGGTTGCCAGGTTTGCACTTTCGGCGATGGAGTCCGATCTGTAAATTCCGAATCCGGTAAGCTATCCATATGTAAAACCTATCAAGGCAGCCATGATCAATTTCCGGCTTGTCCGTCACCTCTGGGTGTTCCTGGCTGTCGCCGAGGAGCAGCATTTCGGGCGTGCCGCCAAACGGCTGGGCATGTCCCAGCCGCCCGTCACCGAGCAGATCCAGATACTGGAGCAGGCACTCAAGGTGAAGCTCTTCGAGCGCTCGAGGCGCGGCGCGCAGCTCACGCCGGTTGGCGCCGCGCTGCTCCCAGCGGTGCAGAAGCTCGCGGAGCAGCTGGAGCGGCTCGACGTGGCGGTGCGCGAAGCCGTGCATGGGCAGACCGGGCTCCTGACGATCGGCGCGATCTCGTCCGCGATGCTCGATACGCTGCCTGCGCTGCTCGACCATCTCAAGGCAGCGTACCCGCAGCTGACCATTTCCGTGACGGAGATCGATAGCGTCGACGCCGTGCCCGCGCTGGAGCGCGGTGATGTCGATCTGGCCTTCGCGCGTCTGGAAGGGGAGCTGGGCCCGTCGATCCAGTCCATGGCTCTCAAGCAGGACCGGCTGGCGGTCGCGCTGCCGCGGTCGCATGCCCTGGCCGAGGTGCCGCGTATCAGGCTGGCGGCGCTGGCAGATGAAGAGTTCGTGATGTTCTCCCGGCAGGTCAGCCCGGTCTACTACGACAGCCTCATCGCGACCTGCCGTACCGCGGGATTCTCACCGCGGGTGCTGCACCAGGTGCGCACGGTGTCTTCGCAGATCGCCTTCGTGGGTTGCGGGCAGGGGATCGCGCTTGTTCCCGCGTCCTTGAAGAAGGCCGCGCCGGACAATGTCGTGGTCCGGCCGCTGAAGGAATCGGTGAACGTGGTGACCACCGCCATGGCGTGGTCGACCACGCGGGAGAACCCCATGCTGGCCAACGTCATCGCCGCGCTTTCGGCCGGGAAAGCCACGCCGCGATTGCGAACGGCCAGGGCTTGAGCAGGCGCCACGCCCACGCCCCGATCTGCGCCTTGGTGTATCGTTGGAGATTGCGCAAAACGCGGGAATCTCCAACGGGAATACATCGAATGCTGACGATCTGGGGCCGTGCGAATTCGGTCAATGTGCAAAAGGTACTGTGGGGTTGCGAAGAACTTGGCTTGCCGTTCCGGCGGATCGACGCCGGCATGCAGTTCGGCGGCAACAACGAGCCCAACTATCTCGCCATGAATCCCAACGGGCGCATCCCGACGATCATGGATGGCGATTTTGTGCTGTGGGAGTCGAACTCCATCCTGCGCTACCTCGCCATGGAGTATGGCAAGGCAGGTGCGCTGTACCCGGCCGGGCCAAAGGTGCGCGCCAGCGTGGACCGCTGGCTGGACTGGTCGTTGTCGACCTTGCAGCCGGCCGAACGGCCGGTCTTCTGGGGCTTTGTGCGCACGCCCGCCGCCGAACGCGATGTGGCTCGCCTGACGGCTGACGCCGGCGTGGTGGCAGGGCTGTGGCGCATGCTCGACCAGCACCTGGAAGGCCGCGACTATATGGAAGGCGGCGTCTTCACGCTGGCCGACCTGGTGCTGGGCGCCTACGCACGCCGCTGGTTTGGCCTGGACGCCCAGATCGATCGTCCCACGCTGCCCAATCTCGAACGCTGGTATGCGCACGTGGGCGAGCGCGCCGGCTTCCGCCAATACGTTGCCGCGCCCTTGAGCTGAGCCTGGATCCCCTTATCACGAACCGATCATGAACCGATTTCCATGACTATCACCCTGCACACCTGGAATACGCCGAACGGACGCAAGATCAGCGTCGCGCTCGAGGAAATGGCGCTGCCTTATGCCGTCAAGACCGTCAATATCACCAAGGGCGAGCAACACCAGCCGGATTTCCTGCGCATCAGCCCCAACAACCGGATCCCGGCCATCGTCGATGCGGATGGCCCCGATGGACAGCCGATCAGCGTCTTCGAATCCGGCGCGATCCTGCTTTACCTGGCCGAGAAGACCGGCAAGTTCCTGCCTGCGAGCTTGCGTGACCGCGTGCCGGTGCTGGAGTGGCTGATGTGGCAGATGGGCGGCTTCGGGCCCATGCCGGGCCAGGTGCATCACTTCCGCACGGTCGAGGCGGAGGCCGACCGGCACTATGGGCTCAAGCGCTATTCGGAAGAAACGCGGCGTCTTTACGGCGTGCTGGACCGGCGGCTGGCGGAGGTGGAGTACGTGGCCGGCGACCTGTCCGTGGCGGATTTCGCGATCCTGGGCTGGGCCTGGCGCCACGAGCGCCATCAGGTCTCGCTGGAGCAGTTTCCGAATGTCAGGCGCTGGTACGACGCCCTGTTTGCGCGCCCCGGCGTGCAGCGCGGCTTTGCGGTCAAGCTGGATGACCTGGCTTGACGCCGGCAAATCCGTACAAGCTCCATACAAGCGCCGCGCTACCTTCGCGCTACCTTCGCACAAACCGGACGGCCATTTGACATGGGTCAAGAACCAGAATGGTGCCGCCCGCTAATATGATTTCCGTCATGGAGATGCGGGGGCGCTCTTCATGACTTGTCTACCCGTTTCCAGAATACGGAAACTTGGCCCGCGCCACGTAAGTGGGGCGGGCTTTTTTCTGCGCGCTTTTCCGCCCGGCGCTATCGGTTCCTATCGGCCCGGCTCACCCGGTTGTGCGCAGTGGCCAGCACGTGGCAACTGCTAATATGCCAGACGGGCCCCGCAGACGGGCCAGCGACCCGCAAGTACATCCAGAGGATTCGAATGCCTCAGACAGACGCCCCTTCGCCGCATGACGCCACCGTGCAAAGCCGCGTGTTCCAGGAAGGCCGCCTCTCGCTTGGCCTGACCTTGCCGATGCTGCAATCCGGCCAGGTCGTTGCGGACTTTCGCGAGCAGGTGACGCTGGCCAAGCTCGCCGACGCGCTCGGATTCCGCGCGCTGTGGGTGCGCGACGTGCCGCTGAACAGCGCCGACTACCCGGACCCGGTCGGGCATCTCGATCCCTGGGTGTTCCTTGGCGCGCTGGCCAGCCAGACCGAGCGCATCGCGCTGGTGAGCGGCGCCATCGTGCTGACGCTGCGGCATCCGTTGCATGTCGCCAAAGGGGCGATTTCAGTCGGCGCGTTGTCGCGGGGCCGCTTCGTGCTCGGCCTGGGCTCTGGCGACCGTCCTGCCGAGTACGCTGCGTTCGGGCAGGCTACGGCCGCACGGCGCGATTTGTACCTGCGTCACTGGGAGGTGGTGGCGGCGGCGGTGGGAGAGCCTTCCCGGGTGATCCCGGATCAGTTCCATGACGACACGCCCGAGTTTTTCGTGCTCCCCAGGCTCCCCACGCCCATTCCCTTGCTGGCCGTGGGCTCGGGCGGGCAGAGCGTCGACTGGATCGCGCGCCATGCCATCGGCTGGATGACCTATCACCGCGAGCCTGCGGTGCAGCGGGAACGCTATCGCATGTGGCGCGCGGCGGTTGAGCGTGCCGCGCCCGGGCAGTTCCGCGCCTTTGGCGTGGCGATGCAACTGGACCTGAGCGCCGATGCCGGCGAGCCGCCTACCGCAATCTCGCTTGGCTATCGCACCGGGCGAAATGGGCTCAAGGAGTTGCTGCGGGACATGCGCGGCAGCGGCACGCATCATGTTTCTCTCAACCTGCGGGCATCCGAACGTGCGCCGCGAGAGGTGATTGAAGAATTGGCCGCCGAAGTACTGCCGGCATTTCACGCGGACTAGTTTTTTTCTTCGCTAAGCGATGTCGCGGCGCAGTGCCGCTTCCACGAACGCGACAAAAGCCCTGACCTTCGTGCTGGCCATGCGGCCGGTCGGAAATACCGCCCAGAGGTCGACCGGTGCCAGCGTCCATTCGGCGAGCACCTGTCTGACTTCGCCGCTGGCCAGTTCCGGCGCGAACATCCATTCGGAGCCGATCGCCACACCGATATCCGCGAGCACCGCGGCGCGCACGCCCTCGGCGGCCGTGACTCGCAAGCGGCCGGACACCTCGACGGAAACCTCGGCGCCGCCCCGGCGAAATACCCAGGCATCGCCACCGCCCTCGCGGTCGTAGACGATGGCCTCATGCGCGAGCAAGTCGGCGGGCACCTTTGGCTCGCCGGCAGCGGCGAAGTAGCGCGGCGTGCCGACCACGACCCGCCGGCTTTGCGCGATCTTCCTGGCGGTCATGGCCGAATCTCGCAGCGCGCCCATGCGCAGGGCGACATCCACTCCATGCTCGAGCAGGTCGATATTGCCATCCTCCAGCAGCACGTCTACMACCAGTTGCGGATGCTCGGCCAGGAAGGCTTTGAGGTGCGGGACGATATGCAGTCGTGCGAAGGTGACGGCCGCGGTCACGCGCAGGCGGCCGGACAGACTGGCGCCCGAGCCCCTGGCCGCATGCTCCGCCGCATCCGCTTGCTCGATTGCGCGCTTGGCGTGCTCGTAGAAATTCTTTCCTGCTTCGGTCGGCGACAGGCCGCGGGTGGACCGCACGAGCAGCCGCACACCGAGCTGTTCTTCCAGTTGTGCGACCGACTTCGATACGGAGGGCTGCCCGACCTTCAGCAGCCGCGCGGCGCCCGAGAAAGAGCCTGCCTCGACGACGGCAACCAGTGTTTCCATGGCAGTCATCCTGTCCACGATGCGCTTCCTCTCATAGGATTGTCGCCGGGTTATGCCCAGAAAGAATGAATCATATTCCCGCGGCTCGCCTACCGCCGTGAAGCGGCTTGACCGAACATGATTCCAGCAACGTGCACCTTCGCATCGAGCAGCTTACTTGGATCAGATGGAGTAGTCATCATGTCACTGCAGCAAAAACTCGACGCCTTCAAGGCGGACTTCAAGGCCGGCAAGGCACCGTATTTCGCACCGCCGGAAATTCATCCCATCATGGAGCGGGCCACCGCTCAACTGATTGCCTCGGGACAAGCAGGCCGCGCGCTGAAGGCGGGGGACAAGGCGCCCGTCTTCACGCTGACGGACCCGGAGGGCGCACCCGTTTCCTCGGAGGAACTACTGACGCAAGGGCCTCTCATCGTCAGCTTCTACCGCGGGGTGTGGTGCCCGTATTGCAATATGGAACTGCAGGCGCTGGAGGAGGCCGTGCCGGCGTTCAGGGAAGCCGGCGCCAGCGTGGTGGCCATTTCGCCGCAGAACGCGGTCAATAGCCGCAAGTCCGTGCGCACCAACAAGCTCAGCTTTCCCATCCTCAGCGACACGCATAACGACGTGGCTGCGGCGTTTGGCTTGCGCTTCGCACTGCCGGACTATCTGGTGGATCTGTACAAGCAACTGAAGAACGACCTGCCGGCCTTCAACGGCGACGCGAGCTGGACGCTGCCGATGCCGGCGCGCTACGTGATCGGGCAGGATGGGACCATCCTGTATGCCGAGGTCAATCCTGACTACACGCACCGGCCGGAGCCTTCCGAGATGTTGCCGGCGCTGCGCCACGCCAAAGGCGGCAGGCAGGGGCAGCACCATCCTGTGTCGGTGTGATGGGTGAGCAAGACCGGCGGAATTGTACCGCCGGGTAGCCACGGCGGCCCAGGGAGCGCGCGGCAGGTGTGGCTGCGCACCCTGGTGCCGCAAGGAGAGCACCGCTGGCCCTGGACTCCAGGTTGCGGCAGGAACCTAGTCCGGCTGGCGTTTCTTCAGCAGGTAGCGCTGGGTGCCTTCCATCACGAGCCTCGCCGACTGGTTATGCACCGTGGAACGCATGGTCAGCACGCCGGTGCTGCGGTTCGGCGCGAGTTCGCTGACTTCCAGCGTGCTGTAGAGGGTATCGCCGGCAAAGACGGGATGCAGGAAGCGGCTGCTCTGGTCGATGAACCCCTTCAGCGATTCCTCGATCRTATGCGGAAAGAGCCCGGCGCCGGCGGCCGTCTGGATCACGACCTGGAAGCCATGGGCGAGCAGTTGCGGCATGCCGTGCGCGCGGCAGTATTCCACGTCGTAGTGCACGGGATGGTTATCGCCGCTGGCGAGTTGGAACGCGGCAAACATGGCATCGGTCATGGTGCGCGATGGCAGTACGAAGCGCTCCCCAACGGTGAAATCCTCAAAATACCGCTGTGCGCACATGCGGTGCTGGCTGGGGTCGAATGCGCTTGCAAAGCCGGGTCGGGTCATGCCTCACGGCTCCTTGATATCGGCCGCCTGCGCGACGGTCCGCCATTTGGCGATCTCACTGCCCACGTGCGCGGCGAGTGCCTGCGGCGTTGGATCGGACTCGAGAACCAGGCCCATCTCGAAGGCTCGCTTCTTCAGGCCGGGGTCGGCAAGCGCGCGGCGCAACGCACCGTTCAGCGTGGTGATCACCGCCGCCGGCGTTCCCGCGGGGACGAAGGCGCCATTCCACGTATAGGCTTCGTAGCCGGGTACCGCTTCGGCGATGGCCGGCGTGTCCGGTGTCTGCGCGAGGCGCGATTGCATCGACGTGGCAATCAGCCGCACTGTTCCCGCGCGGACCTGCGCGAGTCCCGTCGGCGCGCTGTCGATCATGAAGCCGATCTGCCCGCCGATCAGGTCGGTCATGGCGGGCCCGGTGCCGCGATACGGGATGTGCGTGGTCTTCAGCGCGGCTTTGAGGTTCAGCAGCTCGGTCGCGACATGCGGTGCGCTGCCGTTGCCGGCGGAACCATAGTTGATCTGCCCAGGATGCGCTTTGACGTACGCCAGGAATTCGGGGAGATTCCTGGCCGGGAAGTTCTTGTTCACCAGCAGGACCAGGGGCGCCTTGGCCGCCAGTCCGACAGGCGCGAAGTCCTGCGTGGTGCGGTAGGGCAGACGGGGCACGATACTCTCGTTGACCGCGTGCGCCACGGTCGTCAACAAGACCACATAGCCATCCGGCTTGGCCTTGGCCACATAGTCGGTGCCAACCACCGTGCCGGCGCCCGTGCGGTTTTCCACGATCATCGGCTCGCCCAGTTGCTTGCCCCATTGCTCAGCCAGCACGCGCGCAAAGGCATCGGTCGGTCCGCCGGCTGCATACGGCACCACGAGCCTCACGGCCTGGGCGGGCCATGCATCCTTCGCGCTGGCGCCACCGGGGTGCGCTGCGAGCAGCACAAGGATGACGGTGGCGCTCCGGCGCAGGGTGTTCAGGAATCGCATGCGTTCACTCCGCTTCCGTTGAGGGCGATTGTTAAATGATTGCTGATGCCGGCACGATCAGGCTTGCCAGGATGGCTTGCGCTTTTCCACGAACGCGGCGATGCCTTCCTTTGCATCGTCCGTTGCCACCACATTGCCGAAGCTCTCCACCGCCGCGGCGACGCCGCGCCGGTAGTCGTTGTCATTGGCGCGCATGAAGGCCTTGCGTCCCATCTTGACGACGACAGGAGATTTCGCGCATAAGGTCTGGGCAAGCGCTCTGGCCTCGCGCATGACGTCCTGCTCGGGCACCACGCGGCTGACCAGTCCGAGGGACATGGCTTCGGCGGCGTCGAACGCGCGTCCGGTAAAAAGCAGGTCGAAGGCCCGGTGACGGCCAATCACACGCGGCAGGTGCGTGTAGTGGATGGCGGGCGTCAGCCCGACGTCGATTTCCGGATAGCCGAAGGTGGCCGTGTCGGCGGCGACGATCATGTCGCAGGAGATCGCGAGCGTCATGCCGCCGCCACGGGCGGTGCCGTTCACGGCGGCAATGGACGGCTTGCCCAGGTTGAATTGCGCGTCGCACAGTTCGTTGTACAGCTTGTCGACCAGGCCATAGATCCGGGCCGGCGGCGCCCCATGCAGCGCATCCAGCCGCAGCCCGGCGCAAAAGCGCCTGGGCAGGGTGCTGCCCAGGATGACGGCCCTGACCGAATCGTCCTGTGCCGCGCGCCGCAGCGCCGCCAGCGTTTCGTCGATCATCGCCTCGTTCAAGGCATTGACCGGCGCGCTATCGAGGAGGATTTCCGCGACCCTGTCGCGCACTTCGTATCTGACTGAATTGACTGAGGGCATGGTGACTCCTGATGTCATGCGGCCGTGCAAAGGCCGCCGGTTTTGCTGGCATCGGCGCTGGCAATCACGCCACGCGCCTTGAATCGTTCAATGGACTCGGGCGTATAGCCCGACTGCAACAAGATCTCGTCGGTGTGCTGGCCCAGCAAAGGCGGCGCGCGGCGCGCTTGCCGGCTGCCGCCGCGAAAGCGCACCGGCAAGCCCATATTCCTCACCTTGCCCAGCACTGGATGCTCAGACTCGGCGATCAGCGCGCGCTCGGCCACTTGAGGGTGCGCCAGCGCCTGGTCCAGCGTGTGGATCGGGGAGCAGGCCACGCCAGCCTTGCGCAATGCGTCGATCCAGTAGGCAACCGGCTGGGTCCGAATACGCGCCTGGACCATCTCGACTGTTTCGGTGAAGTGCGCGACACGGGCCGCATTGGTGGCGAACCGCGGTGCGTCGGCCACATCCTGCAACCCGGCGACCGGGCAGAAGCGCCGCCACTGCGCGTCGTTGCCGACGCCGATCATCACCGGCCCGTCGGCTGCGTCGAACACCTGGTAGGGCGCCATGGCCGGATGCGCGGTGCCCATGGCCCGCGGCACCTTGCCGCTGAGCCAATAGTTCTGGGCGAGATAGCCCATGAAACCCATTGCCGTATCCAGCAGGGACACCTCCAGGTGCATGCCGTGGCCGGTCTTCTGCCGCTCGATCAGTGCCGCCAGGATGCCACTGAACGCATGCATGCCGGTGCCCAGGTCCACCGGCGAAAAGCTGGCGCGCGCATGCTGGCCGCCGGCCTGGCCCATCGTGCTGATCATGCCGCTGAACGCCTGCAGCATGACGTCGTAGCCGGGCTCCTGGCCCAGGGGGCCCGTGCGTCCGTAGCCGGAGATCTCGCAATAGATCAGGGCCGGGTTCAACGCCGACAGCGTGTCGTAGTCAACACCGAGCCTGGCGGCGGCGCCACTGCCGAAGCCTTGCAGCACGACGTCCGCCTTGGCCGCCAGCGTCTGGACGATCTGCCTGCCCTCGCTGGTCTTGAGGTCAACGGCGAGACTGCGCTTGTTGTGATTGACGGCGAGAAAGGTGGCGGACTGCCCGCGATCCTGCGGCAGCCAGGCGCGCGTATCGTCGCCGCTGCCGACTGGCTCGACCTTGATGACTTCGGCGCCAAGTTCGCCCAGGTACTGCCCGCACAAGGGGCCGGCAAGCACCTTGCTCAAGTCGAGGACGCGAATGCCCTGCAATGCGATCATGGATATGTCTCCGAAACGAATCGGCGGCGGACGCCGCCCGGAGTTGCGGGCGCAGGTCCGGCGTCGTGTTGTGGCAAGGGGATGCCGGGTGAGTCGGGGCGCTACTCGGGCTTGATATCGATGGAGCGGGCCAGGGCCGTCCACCGGGCGGTATCGCGATTCACATAGGCCTGCACATCGGCGGGCGCCATGTGGAACGGCTCGGCTCCCCGCGCAATCAGCGCACGGCCATAGCCTGGATCGCCCGCGCTTTGCGCCACGGCCTGGCGCAGTGTCTCGATGATGGCGGGCGGCGTCTTCGCGGAGGCTTGCAGCGACAGCCAGAACTTCAGGTCCAGCGCCGGATAGCCGGCTTCCTGCAGCGTCGGCACATCCGGCAGCAGGGGCGAACGCGCAGCGGAAGTGATCGCCAGGGCCTTGAGCTTGCCGCCCTGTATCTGGCCGATGGAGGTGGTCATGCTGTCGAAGAGGAAATCCACATTCCCGGCCATGACATCCGTGCTTGCCGGCGCGCTGCCCTTGTAGGGCACGGCCACCGCGGTGAAGCCTGCGGCCTTCTGCAGCAGCGCGCCATAGATATGCGGAGAGCTTCCCGCGCCGAAGGTGGCATAGGTGAGATTGTCCGGCCGCTGCTTGCCGACACGGACTAGCTCCGCCAGGGAGCTGACCCCCAGCTTGGTTGGATGCACCACCAGCACGTTCGGCACCGTCGCAACCACGCCGATGGCCACCAGGTCGCGTTGCGGGCGAAACCGCAAGTCGGGAAACAGCAGCGGGTTGACCGCATGCATGCCGACCGTGTTCAGCAGCAGCGTATAGCCATCGGCGTTGGCATCGAGCACATTCTGCGTGCCGAGATTGCCGCCGGCGCCGGGCTTGTTCTCGATCACCACGGGCTGGCCGAGCCGGTTGCCCAGCGGTATGGCAATCAGGCGTGCCACGAAGTCGCCGGGGCCACCCGCGGCGAACGGGACGACAAGCTTGATTGGCCGCGACGGCCATTGCTCAGCATGGAGCGGCGGGGCGAGCAAGGATGCGGCTGCGCCCGTCAGGAAAGTACGGCGGCTGAGTCCCATTGAGTCTCCGTGGATTATCTGTCTTGGCGTCCGCGTGCGTTGCGCGGAAGCTGGCATCACTATGGGCTTCGGTACCGCTATATGTCCAAGATAGATTTTTGATATGTAGTATATTTTTATGCTATACCCGGCTGGACCTTGCTGCCATCGTGCCGCCGCCCCGGCAGGCCCCGTGGTGTCACATGCGGAGATGTGCTTATGTCGATCGATGTACGTGGACTCAGATGCTTTCTGGCGGTGGTGTCGGCGGGATCGATCTCCCGGGCTGCGGAGAACATGCATCTCGCGCAACCGGCGCTGAGCCTCCAGATCAAGCACATCGAGCAGGATCTTGGCGTGGCCCTCTTCATGCGCAGCCACAAGGGCGTCGTCCTGACTGCCGCTGGGCTGAGATTCGAGAGCCACGCCAGGGATATCCTCAAGCGGCTCGACGTCGCCTGCGAGGACGTGCGTGACCTGGTGACCGATCCCGCGGGCAGGGTCGCGATTGGCCTGCCGCAATCCATGGCAAAGATCCTGACCGTGCCGCTGGTGCGCGAAGCCATCCGGCGCTGGCCCAAGGTCCAGTTGCAGGTGGTGGAGCTCAGCACCGGTTACATCCCGGACCATCTGCTGAGCGGGCGCGTCGATATTGGCCTGACCTTCCAGGCGGACGCTGGCTCCGGCCTGCTGTTCGAGCACGTGGTCGACGAGGATCTTGTCTTGCTGGCGCCCCCGGGGCAGTTCGCCGATGCCCGCAAGCGCGGAGCCGATTTGACGAAAACGGTGCGGTTCAAGGACCTGCATCGCTTCCCCATGATCCTGCCGGCCGGCGAGCATGGCCTGCGCGCGTTGATCGATGGGTATCTGCGCGCTCACCAGGTCGCGCTCTCGGTGCTGGCGGAGGTGAATGCCATACCGCAACTCATCAATCTCGCCGCGGCAGGCGTGGGGTGCACGATCCTCTCCTACGCATCGGTCTGCGAGGAGTTGCACAATGGCTTGCTGTCCGCGGCGCGGATCACCCATCCGAGCATGTCGCGCCCGGTCTATCTGTGCCGCTCCGCCACCATGCCACTGTCGATCGCGGTCTCTGCGGTGCTGGATCTGCTGATGGAAACGGTTCGCGCGCTGATCGCCGATGGACAGTGGCCGGCCCGCGTCAACAGCGCAGGCCGCTGACGGCAATGTCCAGGTGGTGAGCCGGGGCGGCCAGCGTCGATACAGGCTGGTGTGCTGGCCGCCCCGGGATGCCGCTGCGCTGAACTCAGGGCGCGGGCGTGGCCAGCGGCTTGCCCTTCTCGACAACGTACACGCCAATCAGCCGGGTCGGTGCCGTGCCGGAATTGTGGGCGTCATGCACAACTCCCGCGGGCACCACGAACGACTCGCCCGCCTTGATAAGGCGAGGTGGCTGCCCCTCGACCAGCAACTCGGCCTGTCCCTCGGCCACATAGCTGATCTCGTCTCCCGGGTGCGTATGCCGTCCGGCATAGATCCCTGGCGCCAGCTCCACGCGCGCCACTACCGCTTCGCGCCCCGGCACGGAAACGTCGGCCTTGCCGACCAGCGTGCGCGTGAGGCCGCTGTTCTGCGCCAGCACGGCGCCGGACGCGATCGACAGGCCGATGCCCGCCAGCACACCCAGAATCCGGATCTTCATCATCTGTCTTCTCCCGTTATGGTCTTCTTCTGCTGCGTTGGACTACAGAAGGCATGTCCCCTGGAAAGCGAAACACGCCGGTGACGCGTGGAACCGGGCTCAAGCGGGCAGGGCGGCTGCATGCCGCTGAATGTCGGACATGCTAGCAGCTGGCTCGTGAAATTGCCGCACCTGCGTGATATGTCGTTTGACGCATATTTTTTGGTGGCCGGTGCCAGTGTCTTGCCTCTGCGAGCCGCGCTGCCACCCCCTTCGGCATGTTCATATTTCCGTCGAATCTTATGCGGAAAACGTGCAAGGATCGGCGAAACCATTCGTTCCTTTCAGATAGGCCCCTCGGTAGTCTTCATCCCTGACGCAAGCCTTCCCACGCAAGGAAGGCCATGAAACGCGGCGCGGACGCGCCATTTCACGACGAGAATACGGGAGCAAGACACATGATTCGCAAGCTGGCCATCGGACTCGCGGCACTGGCCGTCATCGGTTCCACCCAGACCGCCTGGGCCAACACCGCCCTCCTGAACGTTTCGTACGATCCCACGCGGGAGCTGTATGTGGACGTGAACGCCGCCTTCGCCAAGGCGTGGAAGGCCAAGGGCGGCGACGCGCTGACCATCCGCCAGTCGCATGGCGGCTCGGGCAAGCAGGCGCGTTCGGTGATCGACGGGCTGGATGCGGATGTGGTCACGCTGGCGCTGGGCTATGACATCGATGCCATCGCCGAGAAGGGCTTGCTCAAGCCGGACTGGCAAAAGCGCCTGCCGCACAATGCGTCGCCCTATACCTCGACCATCGTGTTCCTGGTGCGCAAGGGCAACCCCAAGGGCATCAAGGACTGGAACGACCTGGTCAAGCCGGGCGTGCAGGTGATCACGCCCAACCCGAAGACCTCGGGTGGCGCGCGCTGGAATTATCTGGCGGCCTGGGGCTACGCGCTGCGCCAGCCGGGCGGCAACGAGCAAAAGGCCAAGGAGTTCGTCGGCCAGTTGCTGAAGAACGTGCCGGTGCTGGATTCCGGCGCCCGCGGCGCCACCACCACCTTCGTCGAGCGCGGCCTGGGCGATGTGCTGATTGCCTGGGAAAACGAGGCCATCCTGGCGATCAAGGAACTGGGCCCGGACAAGTTCGACATCGTCGCGCCGTCGATCTCCATCCTGGCCGAGCCGCCGGTGGCGGTGGTGGACAAGGTGGTGGACAAGAAGGGCACGCGCAAGGTGGCCGAAGCCTACCTGCAGTTCCTGTACACCGACGAGGGCCAGGAAATCGCGGCCAAGAATTACTACCGCCCGATCTCGGAGAAGATTGCCGCCAAGTATGCGAGCAACTTCCCCAAGGTCAAGCTGTTCACCATCGATGAGGCCTTTGGCGGCTGGCAGAAAGCGCAGAAGGCGCACTTCGCCGACGGTGGCTCGTTCGACCAGGTCTACCAGCCTGGCAAGAAGTAAGACGTAGCCGGCGGCGCCCGCCCGCCGGCTTCCGTGCCTTATCCCCGCTTCCTATTTCTATTTCTATTTCTATTTCGATGCCGATCCGAGCCAGCGCCCCGCCGCGCCCTGCCAAGCATGTACTGCTGGTGGCGCTAGTCACCGGCGCACTGGGTGCTGCCTTGCTGGTGATCGGCCTGGATGCGGCAGGCGAGGGCCGGACGGCCACGATCCACAAACAGAGCTGAAGAGGCACGGACATGCAGGTCTTCTGGTTCATCCCCACGCACGGCGACAGCCGCTACCTCGGCACCTCCGAAGGGGCGCGCGAGGTCAATATCGATTACCTGAAGCAGATCGCCACCGCGGCCGATACGCTTGGCTACGAAGGCGTGCTGATTCCCACCGGCCGCTCCTGCGAGGATCCGTGGGTGGTGGCCTCCACGCTGGCCGCGGTCACCTCCCGGCTGCGCTTCCTGGTCGCGGTGCGCCCGGGGCTGATGGCGCCCACGCTGGCCGCGCGCATGGCGGCGACATTCGACCGCCTCTCCGGCGGACGCCTGCTGGTGAACCTGGTGACGGGCGGCGATGTGTCAGAGCTGGAAGGCGATGGCCTGTTCCTGGACCATGCCGGGCGCTACGAAGCCTCGGCCGAGTTCATCCGTATCTGGCGTAAGGTGTTGGCGGCCAGCCATGAAAGCGCCGAGCTCGACTATGAGGGCAAGCATCTCAAGGTCAAGGGCGCGAAGGTGTTGTTCCCGCCGCTGCAGCGCCCGCATCCGCCGGTGTACTTTGGTGGCTCCTCGGCCGCCGCGCACGAGCTCGCGGCCGAGCAGGTGGATACCTACCTGACCTGGGGCGAGCCGCCGGCGGAGGTCGCCAGGAAACTCGCCGACGTGCGCCAGCGCGCGGCGCACCATGGGCGTAGCGTGAAGTTCGGCATCCGCCTGCACGTGATCGTGCGCGAGACCGAGGACGAGGCATGGGCCGCGGCCGACCGGTTGATCAGCAAGCTCGACGATGCGACGGTGGCGCGCGCGCAGGCGGTGATCGGCAAGATGGATTCCGAAGGGCAGCGCCGCATGGCCGCGCTGCATGCCGGTGGCGGCGGACGCAGCCGCGCGGAGCTGGAGATCAGCCCAAACCTGTGGGCCGGCGTGGGCCTGGTGCGCAGCGGCGCGGGCACGGCACTGGTGGGCGACCCGCACATCGTGGCGGCGCGCATCAAGGAGTACGCGGCGCTGGGCATCGATACCTTCGTGCTGTCCGGCTACCCGCATCTGGAGGAAGCCTATCGCTTCGCCGAGCTGGTCTTTCCGCTGCTGCCGCGCTCGGTGCGCGACAAGCTGCAGGGCAAGGTGCTGTCCGGCCCCTTCGGCGAGGTCATGGCAACTGGCATCGTGCCGCGCGCGGCGCGCGGGTAGGAGGCAACCATGTCCGCTCCCTTGACCCTGCCCGCGCGCAACCCTGACTGGCTGCGCCATGCCGCTCGCTCGGCCGCGCCCTGGATCGTGCCGGTGCTGCTGGTGGCGGCGTGGCAGCTGGCCTCGCAGCTGGGCTGGCTGTCCAACCGCATCCTGCCGGCGCCGCTCGACGTGGTGAAGGCCGCCTGGGGCCTGTCCGTGACCGGCGAGCTCTGGCGCCACGTGTGGGTCAGCACCTGGCGCGCCGTGCTCGGCTTCACCATCGGCGGCGGCTTCGGGCTGGCGCTGGGCCTGCTGACGGGCACCTTCCGGCCGGCCGCGACCCTGCTCGACAGCACCTTGCAGATGGTGCGCAACATTCCGCCGCTGGCGCTGATCCCGCTGGTGATCCTGTGGTTCGGCATCGACGAGACCGCCAAGCTGTTCCTGGTTTCGCTGGGCGTGTTTTTTCCGATCTACCTGAACACGTACCACGGCATCCGCGCGGTCGACCCCGGGCTGATCGAGATGGCGAAGAGCTACGGCCTGTCGGGCTGGCGCCTTTACCGCGAGGTGATCCTGCCGGGCGCCTTGCCCAACATCCTGGTCGGCGTGCGTTTCTCGCTCGGCCTGATGTGGGTGATCCTGATCGTGGCCGAGACCATCTCGGCGCAGTCGGGCATCGGCTACATGACCATGAATGCGCGCGAGTTCCTGCAGACCGACGTAGTGCTGGTGGGCATCCTGCTCTACGCGCTGCTAGGCAAGCTGGCGGATCTGCTGTCACGCGGGCTGGAGCGGTTCTGGCTGCGCTGGCACCCCGGCTACCAGACGCACTGAGCGCCGCCTGCCAAGGAGAACCCGATATGCAAAGCAACCCGATCGAGCAAGCCGCGCTGGCCGACGTGCCCGCCAGCCAGGATGGCAAAGGCCTCGCGCTGCGCGTGCAGCAGGTGGTCAAGCGCTACGGCGGGCGCGAGGTGCTGCACGGCATCGACCTGCAGGCCGCGCCCGGCGAGTTCCTGGCCATCGTGGGCCGCAGCGGTTGCGGCAAGAGCACCTTGCTGCGGCTGGTGGGCGGCCTGGAAGACAGCGACGGCGGTGGCGTGACGCTGGACGGCGCGCCTGGCAACAAGCAGCGCGAGGCGGTCCGGGTGATGTTCCAGGACGCCCGCCTGCTGCCGTGGAAGACGGTGCTGGACAACGTGGCGCTGGGGCTGCCGCGCGCGCGGCTGGCCGATGCGGCCAGGGTGCTGGGCCAGGTCGGCCTGGCCGAGCGCGCGGGCGAGTGGCCGGCGCGCCTGTCGGGCGGGCAGCGCCAGCGTGTGGCACTGGCGCGCGCGCTGGTGCACCACCCGCGCTTGCTGCTGCTGGACGAGCCGCTGGGCGCGCTGGATGCGCTGACCCGCATCGAGATGCAAGGCTTGATCGAAGCCTTGTGGCAGCGCCTGGGATTCACGGCGCTGCTGGTTACCCACGATGTATCGGAAGCGGTAGCGCTAGCCGACCGCGTGGTGCTGATCGAAGACGGCCGCATCGCGCTGGACCAGAGGGTGGCGCTGCCGCGTCCGCGCCAGCGCGGCTCGGCGGCGTTCGCGCAACTGGAGGACGCGGTGCTGCGCCGGGTGATGTGGCGTGAGGGTGCGCCGGCTGTCGATGAGCACCAGCACGGGCAAGCATTGTTGCCTGCAGTGGACTGGTCGGTGGCGCGCACGTTCGATTCAGTGCGCTGGGCGATCTAGGGTGCAAGCAGCGGCGCAAGCAGCAATGCGGGCAGCCCGCCAAGGAAGCAGCAAACAAGTATGAAACAACGGACGCGCGGCCAGCCTCGAGCGAAGCCGGCGCAACCCGCGCAAGGGGGGGCAGCCATGGGTGAGCGGGCAACGTCACTCACCCGCGCGGAGCCCATCCGCTGAACCAGAGTTTTACGCATTTCTCATTTTCACTCACGCAAAGGAACTTCTATCATGAGCATTCAAGCGATCAACGTACGTAACCAGTTCCGCGGCAAGGTTGCCGCCATCATCGAAGGCCCAGTGGTCTCGGAGGTCGACGTCGAGACGCCGGCCGGCATCGTCACCTCGGTCATCACCACCCGCTCGGTCAAGGATCTCGGCCTTACCATCGGCAGCGAAGTCGTTGCCCTGGTCAAGGCTACCGAGGTATCCCTGGCCAAGCTTTGAAGCCTCGCCCGAGGCGCAAGCGCAACGCAAAGGAAATCGCAATGGCAAGCGCGAACGAAGCAGGCGCGGCACTGACGGCGCTCACCCACTACCTGGAAGGGCTGCCGCGCCGCCCCGAGAGCGATCGCCAGCTGTGGCGCGACGAGCGTGGGCAGGTGCAGGGCCAGTTCTATAACTGCTCGCTGACCAGCGCGTTCGAGCCGCTCATCACCCTGTCCAGCCGCGATGTGGTGGCGCACGAAGGCACGCTGCGCACATACGCCGGCGACGGCGTCGGCCTGACCGCATGGAAGCTGTTTGCGATGGCGGCGGACGATGCCTCGCTGGTCTCGCTCGACCGGCTCTCGCGCCTGGTGCATGCCATCAATTATTTCGCGGCCGATGGCGATCGCAAGCTGGTGCTCAACGTGCACAACCGGTTGCTGGCCGCCGTGGCCGACGATCACGGCGCGGCCTTCCGGCGCGCGCTGCAGTCGCTCGGCCTGCCGCTGGACCGGTTCGTGATCCAGGTGCCGGCCAGCGCCAACGACGATCTGCCGCTGTTGCTGCACGTGGTGGGCAACTACCGCCGCAACGGCTTTGCGGTGAGCCTGCAGGCATCGGACCCGGCGGAAGCCGGCGCGCTGATGGCGCACGCGTTGCCCGACTGGCTCAAGCTGGACATGCGCCGCAATTGGACCGACCGCCAGCTGGCGGGGCTGCAGGCCAGCGCCGACAGCGCCGGCGTGACGCTGATCGGGCGCCGGCTGGAGAACGCCGAGAACGCCGAGCGGTTGCAGGCCGCCGGCATCGTGCTCGGGCAGGGCAGCTTCACCGGCGAGGCGGTCAGCGCGCGCCACCTGCATGAAGTGTCCGGCGCGGCTGGCATTCAGGAGTTCAAGGGCGGGGTGCCCCGGAGCGGATCCGGCGGCGTCCCGATGGCGTTGACCAAGGAGCCGATATGACGCAGACGAAGAGGCCGGCCGCGCGGGAGCAGCGCGGCGGCCAGGCGGGCGCAAGCGCGCGACCCGCCGACGTACGGTTGAAGGTGCCCAAGGGCTTGCAGATCCTGACGGTGCCGGGGTTGCATGGCAGTGGCCCGGGCCACTGGCAAAGCCGTTGGGAGCAGCGTTTCCCGGACTGGCAGCGCGTGGAGCAGCACGACTGGTCGCGCCCGAGCCTGCCGCTGTGGGCCGAGCGCGTGTCGGAAAGCGTCATGCGGGCGCAGCGCGTGGCGCCGCGCGGGGCCATCCTGGTGGCGCACAGCTTCGGCTGCCTGGCCACCTTGCGCCAGGCAGCGCTCGACCCCGAGGGCATCGCGGGCGCGGTGCTGGTGGCGCCGGCCGACCCCGACAAGTTTGGCGTGGCCGGGCTGCTGCCCGCGTACCGGCTGCCGTTTCCCACGATCCTGGTGGCCAGCCGCAACGATCCCTGGATGCAGCAGCGCACCGCGTTCAGCTGGGGCACGCTGTGGGGCAGCGAGCTTCATGATGCGGGCATGCTGGGTCACATTAACGCTGATTCCGGGCTTGACCAGTGGCCCGAGGGGCTCGCCTTGCTCGATACGTTGATCCAGCGGATCGAGGCCGACGGCAGCGCCGGCCCGTCCGGCGACCGCGCCGGGCCTTGGGAAGGCGGGCTGGAAGTGTCGTCCACGTTCCCTTATATCTAAAACGCCTAAGAACATACGTAAAGATTCGTTCTGTTTATAAGGCGGTATCTGCAGAATTTGTCTCGTAGGCCGGTGTGTTATGCGCCGGCGTCATAAAGAAGCCGCCCCCGCTGCTTCGGTTTCCGGCGAATCCCGCTTGGAATCCATTCTCCGGAGGCGGATACGACACTGACGGCACAGACGAGACAACATGCCACCCTCGATTTCCCTGGCGGACAATCCGCCCCCGGCGAGGCCGGATGCTCCCCAGGCGCGCAAGGGCGCGCCGCCCAAGCCAGGCAAGCAGCGCTTTACCGTGCTGCCAGGCTTTGGCCTCTCACTGGGCTTCACGCTGTTCTACCTGACGCTGATCGTCCTGATCCCGCTGTCGGCCACCTTCCTCAAGACCTTCACCATGACCTGGGAGGCCTTCTGGGCCGCGGTGAGCTCGCCCCGGGTGGTCGCCTCCCTGCAACTGAGCTTCGGCGCCTCGCTGATCGCCGCCATCGTGAACACGGTGTTCGGGCTGATCGTGGCCTGGGTGCTGGTGCGCTACCGCTTTCCCGGCAAGCGCCTGGTCGATGCGCTGGTCGATCTGCCCTTTGCCCTGCCCACCGCGGTGGCCGGCATCGCGCTGACCGCGCTGTTCGCCGGCAACGGCTGGATCGGCCGCTACCTGGAGCCGCTGGGCATCAAGGTGGCCTTCACCCCGCTGGGCGTGGTGGTGGCTCTGACCTTTATCGGGCTGCCGTTCGTGGTGCGCACGGTGCAGCCGGTGCTCGAAGGCGCGGAGCAGGAGCTGGAAGAAGCCGCGGCCAGCCTGGGCGCCACGCGCCTGCAGACCTTTGCCCGCGTGATCCTGCCAACCATCCTGCCGGCGCTGCTGACCGGGTTTGCGCTGTCGTTCGCACGAGGCACCGGCGAGTACGGCTCGGTGGTATTCATCTCCGGCAACATGCCGATGGTCTCCGAGATCGCGCCGCTGATGATCTATTCCAAGCTGGAGCAATACGACTACGCGGGCGCAACCGCCGTGGCGGTGGTGATGCTGGTGATCTCCTTCGCGCTGCTGCTGCTGATCAACCTGCTGCAAGCGTGGACGCGCCGTCACCACCAGGCCGTGCGTGCGTCCGTCTCGCCGGATAAGGAGAGCTGAAATGGCTGGCGTCGTTACCAAGGGCCTGGGCGGCCGTGCTGCCCCCGCCGCCACGCGTTTCCGGGATGCCACGGGTGAAGCCCCGTGGGTGCGCTACACCCTGATCGCGATCGCGGTGCTGTTCCTCGCGCTGTTCCTGTTCATCCCGCTGGCTTCGGTGTTTTATGAAGCACTGCGCAAAGGCGTGCAAACTTATTTCGATTCGCTGGTGGAGCCCGATGCCGTGGCCGCGATCCAGCTGACGTTGCTGGTGGCCGTCATCGCGGTGCCGCTCAATGTGGTGTTTGGCGTGGCGGCCTCCTGGGCCATCGCCAAGTTCGATTTCCGCGGCAAGAGCCTGCTGACCACGCTGATCGACCTGCCGTTCTCGGTGTCGCCGGTGATCTCCGGCCTGGTCTATGTGCTGCTGTTCGGCGCGCAGGGCTGGCTGGGGCCGTGGCTGGAGGCGCACGACATCAAGATCATGTTCGCGGTGCCGGGCATCGTGCTGGCCACCATCTTCGTCACCTTTCCCTTTGTGGCGCGCGAGTTGATCCCGCTGATGCAGGCGCAGGGCAGCGAGGAAGAAGAGGCCGCCATCGTGCTGGGCGCCTCGGGCTGGCAGACCTTCCGCCGCATCACGCTGCCCAACATCCGCTGGGGCCTGCTGTATGGCGTGATCCTGTGCAATGCGCGGGCGATGGGCGAGTTCGGCGCGGTCTCGGTAGTGTCGGGCCATATCCGCGGCCTGACCAACACCATGCCGCTGCACGTGGAGATTCTCTACAACGAATACAACTTCGCGGCCGCCTTTGCGGTGGCGTCGCTGCTCACGCTGCTGGCCCTGGTCACGCTCGGCATCAAGACGCTGGTGGAGTACCGCGCCAGCCGCGAGCACAGGGAAGACGAGAACTTTGCGCCGGAGAACCCGAGCGCTGGCAAATTGCAAGGACAGGCATCATGAGCATCCAGGTCAAGAACGTGCAGAAGCGCTTCGGCAATTTCGTTGCGCTCGACGACGTCACCCTCGATTTCGACGAAGGCCAGCTGACGGCGTTGCTGGGGCCCTCGGGCTGTGGCAAGACCACGTTGCTGCGCATCATCGCTGGCCTGGAACGCGCGGACGCCGGCCAGATCCTGCTGGAGGGGCGCGATGCCTCGCATCAGCATGTGCGCCAGCGCCAGGTTGGTTTTGTGTTTCAGCATTACGCGCTGTTCAAGCACATGACGGTGTTCGAGAACGTGGCCTTCGGCCTGCGCGTCAAGCCGCGTGCCGAGCGTCCCAGCGAGGCGCAGATCCGCGACAAGGTGCGCGCGCTGCTGGAACTGGTGCAGCTCGACTGGCTGGCCGACCGCTATCCGCCGCAGTTGTCAGGCGGGCAGCGCCAGCGCATTGCGCTGGCCCGCGCGCTGGCGGTGGAGCCGCGCGTGCTGCTGCTCGACGAGCCGTTCGGCGCGCTCGACGCCAAGGTGCGCAAGGAACTGCGCCGCTGGCTGCGACGCCTGCACGACGAGCTCCATGTCACCAGCGTGTTCGTCACCCACGATCAGGAAGAGGCGCTCGAAGTGGCCGACCAGGTGGTGCTGATGAACCGCGGCCATGTGGAGCAGGCGGGCACGCCGGAGGCGGTCTACAACCATCCGGCCACGCCGTTCGTGTTCGGCTTTCTCGGCAACGTCAACCTGTTCCACGGCCGGCTTGAGGTCGGGGAGCGGGGCGGCCTGCTCCATACCGGCGATTCGATCCTGCCGGTGATCGGCAGCGGCCATGAGACCGCCGGCGACGCCGTGGCCTATGTCCGCCCGCACGATCTCGACCTCGAGCGCTATTCGCCCGGCACCGACGGCATTGCCGTGACGCTGCGCCGCGCGCTCACCCTGGGCCCTGTGGCCCAGCTCGAACTGGAACGTGAAGACACCCAGGAAGTCATCGAAGTGGCGCTGCCGCTCGAGCGCTTCCGCCACCAGGGCTTCCGCGAGGGCGAGCTGCTCGCCGTGCGGCCGCGCCGGCTGCGTGTCTTCGTCCAACCCCATTCATCCGCCCCGGCTAGCGCCAGGGGCACGCCGGCAGGAGCCGCACAATGAACTTCCAGCAACTGCGTTCCATCCGCGAGGCGGTGCGCCGCCAATTCAACCTGACCGAGGTGGCCAATGCGCTCTACACCTCGCAGCCCGGCGTTTCGCGCCAGATCCGCGAACTGGAGGAAGAACTCGGCGTCGAGATCTTCGAGCGCTACGGCAAGCGCCTGACCGGCCTGACCGAGCCCGGGCGCGAAATCGTGCGCATCGTCGAGCGCCTGCTGCTCGAGGCCGAGAACCTGCGCCAGGCGGGCGACGAATTCGCCGGGCGCCATACCGGCCGCCTGACGGTGGCCACCACGCACACCCAGGCACGCTATGCCTTGCCCAAGGTGGTGCAGAGCTTCCGCCGCGCCTACCCCCATGTGACGCTGGCGCTGCAGGAGGCCTCGCCCGCGCATATCGTGGAGCTGGTGCTGAGCGGCCAGGCCGATATCGGCATTGCAACCGAGGCGGTGGCCAGCGAGGCCGGGCTGACCTCGTTCGAGGCCTATACCTGGCGCCACGTGCTGGTGGTCTCGCCGGAGCATCCGCTGACGCAGCTGCCGGAGCCGACGCTGGAAGACATCGCTGGCTTCCCGATCATTACCTACGATGCCGGCTTCACCGGGCGCCGCAAGATCGATGGCGCCTTTGCCGCCGCCGGCCTGCAGCCGGAGATCGTGCTGACCGCGATGGACGCGGACGTCATCAAGACCTATGCGGAGCTGGAGCTGGGCGTGGGCATCATCGCCTCGATGGCCTACGACGAACGCAAGGACGCCGGGCTGGTGCGGATTGCTGCCGACCATCTGTTCGAGCCCAACACCACCAGCGTGGCCGTGCGCCGCGGCGCCTACCTGCGCGGCTACGCGCACGCCTTCATCAACATGTTCGCGCCGCACCTCTCGCGCGACACGGTCAGCAGCGCGCTATCCGAGCCAGCGGGCGGGCAGGTGGTCGAGGCTTGACAGCCCGGGCTGCCGGGGCCTGAGTGCCCCGGTGCCGATCGCGCCGCATCCTCGCGTTTCGCGCCATCTGTTCTCCATTCGTCGCACGCCACTTTCGTAGCGACCGGTGTCCGCGTAAAGTCGCTACTGTCCGTGGCGGAATACGTTGATACCGTCACATGGCTTGATGCACCGCAATATCGACGGTGCGCGGGTCCGCACGAGAGGAGAGCGAGATGAAACAAGGCCGTGGCGGCAAGGGGCTGATCGCCCCGATCATCCTGATTGCATTGGGCGCAGTGTTCCTCGCGCAAAACGGCGGCCTGCTGCCTGCCTACCTGGTGCGGGATGGCTGGCCCGTGCTGCTGATCGCCCTGGGCGCCATCGTGCTTGTGCGCCGCCTGGCCTGGCGGCGCGTCGACCAGCGCGGCCCGAAGCCATGAGCGCGCGCCCTGAAGGGCTGCTGAGCTGGCAATGGCGCGGCTACGCCCGCAATCACAATCACCCTCGCAGCCTGCTGCTGCACATTGCCGCGGTGCCGATGTTCATGGCCGGCAATGTGCTGTTGGTCTATGGCGTGCTGTCGCTATCCGTGCCTGCGGTAGGGCTTGGCGTGCTGTGCATGGCCTTGTCGATGATGCTGCAAGGGCGGGGACATCGGCTCGAGGCGGTCAGGCCCGAGCCGTTCGCCGGCCCGCTCGACGTGGCACAGCGCATCCTGGCCGAACAATGGATCACGTTTCCGCGCTATGTCCTGTCCGGGCAGTGGTGGGCCGCGTTGC
Organism: Cupriavidus sp. 05L411; assembly: GCF_056398045.1. NCBI lineage: Bacteria > Pseudomonadati > Pseudomonadota > Betaproteobacteria > Burkholderiales > Burkholderiaceae > Cupriavidus > Cupriavidus sp. 05L411. Next base: position 170,429 of record NZ_JBFTOQ010000006.1, read on the forward strand.
ACGGCCACGGTGCCGGTCCCGCGATTGATGACGCCAACGTGTCGCAGCGTACATGTGAGCCGGGCGACGGCTGTCGGCGCCTGTGATCGGCCTTTACAATAACGCTCAGTTATCCTCGACCTTGCCCCTATGAAAGCGCTGGATCGCTGTCCCGCCGCCATTCCCTCCAGGATCTCGATCCTCGCGCGCGACCTGGTGTTCGTGCTGTGCGCGAACACCATCATCGCCGTCAGCCTGAACTACGGTTTCCGCACGGGCGGCTCGCTGTGGCACAACTTCGTCTACAGTCAGCTTATCGGCCTGTCGATCTGGCTGCTGATCGACATCGCCCGCGTACTGATCTGGTGGAATGATCGTCCCAGGCGCTGGCCCTTCCTGTGCCTGACCGCCGTTGCCGTGCCGCTGGGCGTGATCATGGGCAGCTGGACCACGCGCGTGGTACTGAGCGAGCCGGCGAAGTCCTTCGAGGAAGCGACCGATATGCTGCGCATGTGCCTGGTAGTGGGCATGCTTGCGTCGGCCAGCATGATTTACTTCTACTGGTCGCGCGAGAAGCTCGCCCATCTCGAACGGCAGGCCGCGCTCGACGCGCTGCAGCGCGAAGAGGCCGAGAAGCAGCTGGTGCGCGCGCAGCTGATGGCCCTGCAGGCGCAGATCGAGCCGCATTTCCTGTTCAACTCCCTGGCCAACCTGGATTGCCTGATTGCCACCGACCAGCAGGCCGCAAGGCGCCTGCTGCAGCGGCTGATCGGCTTCCTGCGCATGTCGCTGTCCCACACGCGCGCCGAGCAATGCACGCTGCGCCAGGAGTTCGAGTTGCTGCGCAGCTACCTGGACATCCAGGCGCTGCGTTTCGGCACGCGCCTGGCCTATGAGATCGAGCTTCCGCCCGAGCTGGCGGAGGTCGAGATCCCGCCCATGCTGATCCAGCCGCTGGTGGAGAACGCGGTCAGCCACGGCATCGAGCCGTGCATGCATGGCGGCAGGATCGTGCTGTCGGCCCGGGCACAGGGCGACAACGCCGTGCAGGTGGTGATCACCGATACCGGGGTAGGTTTCGGACATGCCGTGACCAAGGGCTCCGGCCTCGGGCTGACCCATGTGCGCGAGCGGCTGGCGCGGATTTTCGGGGCGGCGGCCAGCATGCAGATGGAAGAAAACACGCCGCGCGGCGTGATCGTCCGGCTGACGTTGCCCGTTGTGCGCACGGCGGCGTCTGCCGCCGCCCACGCACCCATGCCGGTGCCCGCGGGCAAGGCCGCCGGCGCGCGCGCCATCCCCCCTGTGAGCGCCGCCACGCAAGGCATTTCCCATTCTTGATGCACCTCGCTGTTTAGCCGTTTCGACTTCTTCGACTGCTTAGACTGCATCGACCCATCCGCCCCTTACTTCCGTTTCCATGGCCCCGACCCTGTTGATTGCCGACGACGAGCCGCTGCTCGCGCGCGCCTTGCATGCCGAATTGTCCAGCCTCTGGCCAGAGGCGCAGATCGTCAGCGTGGTCCATGACGGCGTGTCCGCGCTGGAGGCGGCCCGCCAGCACCAGCCCCATGTCGCGTTTCTCGATATCCGCATGCCAGGCATGAGCGGCATGGACGTGGCGCGCGAGCTGATGGAGTTCGATCCGCCGCCGCTGGTGGTGTTCGTCACGGCGTACGACCAGTTCGCGCTGGAAGCCTTCGAGCGCGAGGCGGTCGATTACGTGCTCAAGCCGGTGCAGCCCGAGCGGCTGGAGGCCACGGTGCACCGCCTCAAGGCGAGGCTGGCGGCCCAAGCGCAGGCCAGCGAGGAGGGCGGCGCCGCCCTTGATACCGATCGCCTGGCGCAATTGCTGGCGCGCCTGGAGACCATGGAGCCAGGCGGCGGGCCCGGGCAGCATGCGCCGGCGGGCGCGCAGCAACATGGATATCTGCGCTTTATCAAAGCGCTGGTTGGCCAGGAGATCCGCATCATTCCGGTGGATGAGGTGATCTACCTGGAGGCGACGGACAAGTACGTCAACGTGGTGTCCGCCAGCGGCGAGGCGTTGATCCGCACCAGCCTGCGCGAGCTGTCTCAGCAGCTCGACCCCGAGCGCTTCTGGCAGATCCATCGCGGCACGGTGGTCAATATCGACTGCGTGGCCAGTGCCGTGAACCAGTCGCTGKGGCGGCTCGCGCTCAAGCTGCGCAATCGCTCTGAAACCTTGCCGGTGGCGCGTCAGTACGCCTATCTGTTTAAACAGATGTAACGCGCAGGGCACCCCTGCCACGGGTTGTTTTACTCTATGATGCGGTATTCGCAGCGCGCCTCTTGAGCCTGGCAGCATGGCCGGCGCGCCATGCCAAGCCCAGCCAGATAGCCGCCCGATGACTGCCGCCACCCTCGATCCCGTTCGCAATCCGCTGCGCCACGACGCCCAGGTCATCGGCCTGGTCGGCCTGGCCCACGGCGTTTCCCACTTCTTTCACCTGCTGCTGGCGCCCCTGTTCCCGTGGATCAAGGCCGAGTTCGGCCTGAGCTATGCGGAGCTGGGCTTGCTGATGACGGTGTTCTTTGCCGTGTCGGCCGTGGTGCAGACCGCGTCGGGCTTCGTGGTGGACCGTTTTGGCGCGACGCCGGTGCTGTTTGGCGGCCTCGGGCTGCTGGGTGCGGCGGCCTTGCTGCTGTCGATCAGCCCGAGCTACGCGATGCTGCTGCTTGGCGCGGGCGTGGCCGGGATGGGCAACGGCGTGTTCCATCCCGCCGATTTCACCTTGCTCAACAAGCATGTTTCCCAGCCGCGGCTGGGGCATGCGTTTTCGGTGCATGGCATCTCGGGCAACCTGGGCTGGGCCGCGGCGCCGATCTTCCTGGTCACCATTGCGGAGCTCGGCAGCTGGCGCACCGCGCTCGCCAGCGCCTCGGCGGTGGCCTTTGGCGTGCTGGCCGTGCTGCTGGCTTTTCGGCATGTGCTGGATCCCCGCGCCGCGGCCGGCGCGGCGCCCAGGGCGGCCGCTGCGGCGGCCAAGGCGGGCGGCAGCATGCTGGCGTTCCTGAAGCTGCCGCAAGTGTGGATCTGCTGGGCCTTCTTCCTCGTCACCACCTTTTCGTTTTCCGGCATCCAGAGCTTCGCGCCGACCGCGCTGACCCAGCTCTACGGCATGCCGCTGACGCTCGCCACGGCGTCGTACACCGTCTATATGTTGTGCAGCGCGGGCGGCATGATCGTGGGTGGCTTTGCCGCGGGACGCACCAGCAACCACGACCGCCTGATCGCAATGAGCTTCACGCTGTCGGGCTTGGTCGCGATCGTGGTGGGGCTGGGCGTGCTGCCGGCCGTGATGGTGCCGGTGCTGATGGGCGTGATCGGCTTTGGCGCGGGCACGGCCGGGCCTTCGCGCGACCTGCTCGTGCGTGCGGCAGCGCCTGCCGGCGCCACCGGCCGGGTTTATGGCGTGGTCTACTCCGGCCTGGATATCGGCCTGGCCAGCGGGCCCTTGTTCTTCGGCATGCTGATGGACGCGCACTGGCCGAGCTGGGTGTTCTTCATGATCGGCGCCTTCCAGATGCTGGCGATCTTCACCGCTGTCACGGTTGGCAATGGCAACCGCTCCCGCCGCGAGGTGGCGGGCAAGCGGGCGGCCGCCGGCTGACACGGACTGACGCACGCACCCGCACCTCATCCAATTTCCACTTTTCCGATTCGGGAGTCCTTCATGAGCTTTGCTACCACTGACCTGTGCGATGCCAACGAGGCGCGCCTGGCGGAYGGCTCGCTGCGCGTGCTGTCACCGGTATTCCAGCATTTTGGCAAGCGCGCCGCGTTCTCTGGCCCGGCGGCCACGCTCAAGGTGTTCGAGGACAATTCGCTGGTGCGTGAGGCGGTCGAATCGCCGGGCAACGGCCGCGTGCTGGTGGTCGATGGCGGCGGCTCGCTGCGCTGCGCGCTGGTGGGCGGCAACCTCGGCGTGCTGGCCGAGAAGAACGGCTGGGTCGGCATCCTCGTCAATGGCTGCGTGCGTGACAGCGGGGAGCTCGCGGTGTGCGACATCGGCGTGCGCGCCCTGGCCCTGCATCCGCAAAAGAGCCAGAAGCGTAATGTGGGCGAGCGTGAGGTCGCGGTGCAAATGCCCGGCGCCGTGGTGCGGCCTGGCAACTGGATCTATGCTGACGCCGATGGCGTGCTGGTGGCGGACACCAGGCTGGAGGGCTGAGCATGCCAGTGGTCTTTGTCTATGGCACGCTGCGCGCGGGCGAAGTCAACGACCTCAACGCGGCCGCGCGCAAGCACGGCATTGCCGCGCCGCGCCTGATCGGCAGCGCGACCGTGGCGGGGCGGCTCTATGACTTCGGCACATATCCCGGGCTGGTGCTGGACGCCGCCGCGCCCGGCGTGGCCGGCGACTTGTACGAGGTCGATGCCGCGCTGGTACCGGTGCTCGACGAGATCGAGGAGGTCTATCCGGGCCAGGCCTCGTTGTTCGTGCGCGAGGAGCGCGTGGTGGCGGTTGGYGATCAAGCCGTCAGCTGCCTGCTTTACCCGGTGGGCGAGGACGCGGTCGCGGGCCTGCCGCGCATTGCATCCGGAGACTGGGTGGCCTACCGGCACGCCCGCTAACCCGTTAGTCCGCTTGCGTTTGAAACGCCATGCCGCGCGCTCGCCGCGCGGCCGGTCTTGGCGTAGCATCGGCAATCATTCCATCGCCTGATGTCATGGTTAAGCATGCATGCTCCCCATTCCCTTCCCAACCAGCGATTCGTCCAGTCCGGCGGCGTGCGGCTTGCCGTCAAGACCTGGGGCGATCCCGCGCACCCGGCCATGGTGCTGGTGCACGGCTATCCGGACAACAGCGCGGTCTGGCATGGCGTGGCGCCTCTGCTGGCCAATGACTATTACGTAGTCGCCTACGATGTGCGCGGCGCCGGTGGCTCTTCGGCGCCCAAAGGCGTGGCGGCCTATCGCCTGGAGCGCCTGGCGGAAGACTTCAGCGCGGTCATCGACGCTATGTCACCCGATGCGCCCGTCCACTTGGTCGGCCATGACTGGGGCTCGATCCAGTGCTGGGAGTTTGTCACCGAGCCACGCCTGCGCGGCCGCATCGCTTCATTCACGTCGTGCTCCGGGCCTTGCCTGGACCATGTCGGCCACTGGATGCGGGGAAACCGGCGCCTGTCGTTCACGGCGCTTTCGCGCTCGCTGCGGCAGATGGCCTCGTCCTGGTACATCTATATCTTCCACCTGCCGTGGCTGCCCGAACTAAGCTGGCGGCTCTGGATGGGCCGCGCCTGGCCGCTTTACCTGAGGCGGACCGAGGGTATCGAGGCGCATCCCAACCCCACCCAGGCGGCGGACGGCCGTCACGGGCTGGCGCTGTACCGCGCCAATATGCTGCCGCGCCTGCTTTCACCGGGCGAGCGCCACGCGCACGCGCCGGTGCAGGTGATCGTGCCACTGCTGGATCGCTATGTCAGGCCGGCGCTGTCCGAGGATCTTTCGCGCTGGGTGGAGCGCTGGTGGCGCCGGGAGGTCAGCGCGCGGCACTGGCTGCCGCTGGCGGACCCCGCCGGCATGGCGGCAATGGTGCGCGACCTGGCCGGACATATCGATGGTGGCCCGGAGCCGCTGGCATTGCGCCAGGCACGGATGGCGCCAAATCCCGAAATTTCATAATGCGGAAAGATGTTTTGTGCGGCAAAAAATGGTGATGCGTAGCACAACGGGCATTTCTCATGATGGAGGATTGCTTGCCACATCATGAAAAATAAAATGTAAATAATTGATTATAAAAAGGAAAAAACTAAGCGAAGACTGCATTCTGAGCTGTTGCGACGCGGGGCGTTTCCCTACACTCTTATATAAGACACATGACCTGAGCGGCAGAAACCAGGGGTGGCGAGGCCGGCAGATCAGCGCCGCCGAAACACCCCCGAAAGTGCCCTGGTCGGCAAGTCGGCACCACGGTCCGCCCAGCCTGTCGCAAGTTTCCAATGCCATCCCCGCTCTAAACTCTAGGAGAGTGAAATGTCCCGCGAAACCGAAGCAAAGAACCTGCAAAAAGAATGGGATACCAATCCTCGCTGGAAGGGCGTCGCGCGTCACTACACTGCGGATGACGTCGTGCGCTTGCGCGGCTCCGTGCAGATCGAGCACACCCTGGCCCGCCGCGGCGCCGAGAAGCTGTGGCACCTGCTGAACACTGAGCCGTTCGTCAACACGCTGGGTGCGCTGACCGGCAACCAGGCCATGCAACAGGTCAAGGCTGGCCTCAAGGCCATCTACCTGTCGGGCTGGCAAGTCGCAGGCGACGCCAACCTGGCCGGCGAAATGTACCCCGACCAGTCGCTGTACCCGGCCAACTCGGTGCCGCAAGTGGTGCGCCGCATCAACAACACCTTCCAGCGCGCCGACCAGATCCAGTGGAGCGAAGGTAAGGGCGATACCGATTTCTTCGCGCCGATCGTGGCTGACGCCGAAGCCGGTTTCGGCGGCGTGCTCAATGCCTTCGAACTGATGAAGTCGATGATCGACGCAGGCGCTGCCGGCGTTCACTTCGAAGACCAGCTGGCTTCGGTCAAAAAGTGCGGCCACATGGGTGGCAAAGTGCTGGTGCCGACGCGTGAAGCCGTTGCCAAGCTGACCGCCGCTCGCCTGGCCGCCGACGTGTCTGGCGTGCCGACCCTGGTGATCGCCCGTACCGATGCCGAGGCCGCCGATTTGCTGACTTCCGATGTGGACGAGCGCGATCGCCCGTTCTGCACCGGCGAGCGCACGGTGGAAGGCTTCTACCGCGTCAAGCCGGGCATCGAGCAATCGATCTCCCGTGCCCTGGCCTACGCCGAAGTGGCCGACCTGGTGTGGTGCGAAACCGGCAAGCCTGACCTGGAATTTGCCAAGAAGTTTGCCGAAGCTGTTCACGCCAAGTTCCCGGGCAAGATGCTGGCCTACAACTGCTCGCCGTCGTTCAACTGGAAGAAAAACCTGGACGATGCCACCATCGCCAAGTTCCAGAAGGAACTGGGCGCCATGGGCTACAAGTTCCAGTTCATCACGTTGGCCGGCTTCCACTCGCTGAACTACTCGATGTTCAACCTGGCCTACGGCTATGCCCGCAACCATATGAGCGCATTCGTCGAACTGCAGGAAAATGAGTTCACGGCCGCCGAGAAGGGTTTCACCGCCGTCAAGCACCAGCGCGAAGTCGGCACCGGTTACTTCGACGCCGTGACCCAGACCATCGAAGGCGGCCAGTCGTCCACGACCGCCCTCAAGGGTTCGACCGAAGACGAACAATTCTTCGATAAGAAGGTGGCCTGAGGCTTCAGATCGCGAGATCGAAAAGCGGAATGGCTGACTGGCCCGATAGCCGGTCGTCTTGAAGGGCGTGCGACCATCATGCCCCTCAATTAGGCGCCGCGCCGTCTCCCTCTCAGGGACGGCGTGGTTTTTTGCTTTTTGGGGCCGGCTTGCGGGGAAATGTTAAAGATTGTGTCTGTGGCAATTAAGTCATTTATGGGGCGATTGGGATGTTTTAGGCGATATGATGCTGCCCGTGTGTAAGCAGAGCCACACCGCAGGTCGCCGGCCAGCCGCCGGCACATCCCCACTCAAGTCACTGGCGAGCAATCCGGCCGGTGTCGATCCCAAGAAGGCAACAAACATGAAGCACAAACTTTCCCTGGCCGCTATCGTCGCGCTCTGCGCTGCCTTGGCCGGCTGTGCCGGCACCAATGTCGACGGCATGATGGGCGCCGGCACCTCGCTGTTCAAGGCGGCCTCGCTGAGCGATGGCGACGTCAAGGCCATGTCCGACCAGTCTTGCGCCGAGCTCGACAAGGCCAACAAGATCGCGGCCCCTAGCAGCACCTACAACAAGCGCCTGACCAAGATCATGGCGGGCCTGCAGTCGAGCGGCCTGCCCAGCGTCAACGCCAAGGTCTACCTGACCAAGGACGTCAACGCCTGGGCCATGGCCAACGGCTGCGTGCGCGTGTACAGCGGCCTGATGGACATGATGACCGACGACGAAGTGCGCGGCGTGGTGGGGCATGAGCTGGGCCACGTGGCGCTGGGCCACACCAAGAACAAGATGCAGGTGGCGTACACCGCCATGGCGGCGCGCGGCGCGCTGGCCGCCGCCGGTGGCACCGTGGCCGCGCTGTCGGCCTCGCAGCTGGGCGAAATGGGCGAGCAACTGATCAACGCGCAATTCTCGCAAACGCAGGAAAGCGCCGCCGACGACTACTCGTTCGATGTGCTGACCAAGAACAAGGCCAACACCCGTGGCCTGGTCACGGCGTTCCAGAAGCTGGCCAAGCTCGATGGCGGCAAGTCCAGCATGTTCTCGTCGCACCCTGGCTCGGACGACCGCGCCAAGCACATCGAAGACCGTATCAATAAGGGCAGCTGATCCGGGCCGGCCTTGCCGCATAGGCGGGCCGGGCAGGCAAAAAGGCTGGCTGCCCTGTTCGGGGTGGCCAGCCTTTTTGTCGTTCGTCGTTTGTCGCCAGGGCGCGCTCAGCGATACACGATCACCGGGATGTCGGTGTGCGTCAGCACTTTCTGGGTTTCGCTGCCCAGCAGCAGGCCCGACAAGCCGCGCCTGCCGTGCGAGGCCATGAAGATCACGTCACAGCCATGGCGCTCGGCCGCGTCGATGATGCCCAGGTAGGGCACCGCAAAGGTGGACATGTCGGCGTCAAAGCTGATGCCGTCGGCCCGGGCGGCGGTTTCCACTTCCTTCAGGTATAGCTTGGCCTGGCTTTCGATGCGGTCCCTGAAGGCCTGTGGCGCCTCCACCACGATCTCGCTGAACGGCGTGTAGGGATACTCCTCCAGGCAGACATAGGCGGTGACCCGCGCGTTGATTGTCTTGGCCAGCTCCAGCGCGCCGTCGATGGCCTTCTTGGACAGTTCCGAACCGTCGGTGGGTAGCAAGATGTGCTTGAACATGCTGGACTCCTTTGGGGCGAATGGACCGGATTTACCTTTGGACGGAGGCAGGCCGCACGGCACCTGTCAGCTTTCATTGTAGGCAGGGGTGGCGCATGCGGCATTGCCCTAAATCAAATCGAACTAGGAATTGACCGCCAGTTGCGGCTTGCCGGCGGCGGATGCCTGTTCCGCGCGGCGCCAGTAGGCCGGGTTCCCATAGGTGTTCTTCAGGTGGTCGATGAACAGCCGTACCCGCAGCGGCAGGTGCTTGCGCTGCGGGAAGACAGCGTGGATGCCAATTGGTGGCGCCTGGAACTCGTCGAGCACCGTGACCAGCCGGCCGCTAGCGATTTCCTGCCCGACTTCCCACCAGGAGCGCCATGCCAGCCCGTGGCCATGCAGGCACCACGCGTGCAGCACCGCGCCATCGGTGCACTCCATGGTGCCGCCCACCTTGACCGTGACCGCGCGGCCTTCCTGCTGGAAGGCCCAGCCGCGCTGCACGTTGGCGCTGGCGCCGAAGGCCAGGCAGTTGTGACGGGTGAGTTCCTCGGGCAGGGCGGGCACGCCATGGCGTGCCAGGTAATCGGGGGACGCCACCACCACGCGCCGGTTCTCCGCCAGGCGGATTGACACCAGGCTGGAGTCGGGCAGGTCGCCCAGGCGGATGGCGCAGTCGAAGCCCTCGTTGACGAGATCCACCACGCGGTCCGACAGGTCCAGCGTGATGGTCACATCCGGGTGCGATTCGATGAACAACGGCACCAGCGGCGCCACGTGCTTGCGTCCGTAGCCCGCCGGCGCGGTCACGCGCAGGTGGCCGCTGGCCTTGACGCCACCCGCCGAGACGCTGGCCTCGGCGTTGTGCAGGTCGTTGAGGATGCGCTGGCAGTCTTCCAGGAAGGCCGAGCCTTCGAAGGTCAGGCTGATCTTGCGCGTGGTGCGCAGCAGCAGCTTGACGCCCAGGCGCTCTTCCAGCGCATCGATGCGCCGGCCGATGATGGCCGGCGCCACGCCTTCAGCCGCCGCGGCCGCCGAAAGGCTGCCGCGCGCGGCTACCGAGACGAACGTCTCCAATTGTTTGAAATGATCCACGAAGCTCGCCAGTTTTGTGCCTCATGCCGCCCAAAGCAAGGGGCGGGTGAGGCAATGGGGTGGATTTGGTGCCTTATCTTTACACCGCTAGCGAAGATTAGTGGGGTAAAAGTAAAAGATCAAGTGACCCCGACCGACTTTGCCGCACTGCAACGTCTCCCTACAATGCTATGCATTCATTGGTGTACAGGCCCACGCAGTGGCGCTGGCCTGCCGGGTATGCCGGGTTTGTCGGGTTTGTCCAAAGGAACCGCTCCAGCTCATGCAAAAGATCCGCGCCGTCGTCTTCGATGCCTATGGCACGCTGTTCGACGTGTATTCCGTCACCGCGCGCGCGGAGCAATTGTTTCCGGGCAAGGGCGAGGCGCTGGCGCTGCTGTGGCGCGAGCGTCAGATCGACTACACCCGCATCCGCTCGATGGCCGCGCCCGACGGCGCCTACTACAAGCCGTTCTGGGCGCTGACGGTGGATGCGCTGCGCTATGCGGCCGAGCGCCTGCAACTGGTGCTGGACCCGGCCCTGGAGGCGCAACTGCTCAAGGAGTACGCGTGCCTGTCGGCCTTCCCGGAAAACCTCGGCGCGCTCAAGCGCCTGCGGGCAGCCGGGCTGCCGCTGGGCATTCTCTCCAACGGCAATCCGCAGATGCTGGATATCTCGGTCAAGAGCGCAGGCATGCACGGGCTGTTCGACCACGTGCTGTCGGTCGACGCGGTGCGCATGTACAAGACCGCACCCGAGGCCTACGCGCTGGGCCCCAAGGCGTTTGGCATGCCGGCAGGGGAGATCCTCTTCGTCTCGTCCAATGGCTGGGACGCTTGCGGTGCCACCTGGTACGGCTACACCACGTTCTGGATCAATCGTGCCGGTCATCCGGCGGAGCGGCTCGATGTAAGCCCTTCCGGCACCGGGCACGACATGAATGACCTGCTCGAATTCGTCCACACCCAAGGTGCGGCGGTTTGACGGCGGGCACTTTTAATCAACCATCGAWCACAGGAGAACACWGATGGCCATCACGCTGCCTGCGGGCATGAAGATYACCGGCGAAATCCTGCCGGCCTACGAAGACATCCTCACGCCGGCGGCCCTGGCCCTGGTGGACAAACTGCACCGCGCCTTCGAGCCGCGCCGCCAGGAACTGCTGGCCGCCCGCGTCGAGCGCACCAAGCGCCTGGACGCCGGCGAGCTGCCCGACTTCCTTGCGCAGACCAAGAGCGTGCGCGAAGGCGACTGGAAGGTCGCGCCGGTGCCGCCGGCACTGCATTGCCGCCGCGTGGAAATTACCGGCCCGGTCGAAGCCAAGATGGTCATCAACGCGTTCAACTCCGGCGCGGACAGCTACATGACCGACTTCGAGGACTCCAATACCCCCAACTGGCACAACCAGTTGCAGGGCCAGGTCAACCTCAAGGCCGCCGTGCGCCGCACCCTCACGCTGGATTCCAACGGCAAGCACTACAAGCTGAACGACAAGATCGCCACGCTGCAAGTGCGCCCGCGCGGCTGGCACCTGGACGAGAAGCACGTCACCATCGACGGCCAGCGCGTCTCCGGCGGCATCTTCGACTTCGCGCTGTTCCTGTTCCATAACGCCAAGGAACAGATCGCTCGCGGCGCCGGCCCCTTCTTCTACCTGCCGAAGATGGAAAGCCACCTCGAAGCGCGTCTGTGGAACGACGTCTTCGTCATGGCCCAGAACGAAATCGGCCTGCCGCAAGGCACCGTCAAGGCAACCGTGCTGATCGAAACGATCCTGGCCGCCTTCGAGATGGAAGAAATCCTGTACGAGTTGCGCGAGCACAGCGCCGGCTTGAACGCTGGCCGCTGGGACTACATCTTCTCGTGCATCAAGAAGTTCAAGGTCGACAAGAACTTCTGCCTGGCCGACCGCGCCAAGGTCACCATGACCGCGCCGTTCATGCGCTCGTACGCGCTGCTGCTGCTCAAGACCTGCCACAAGCGCGGCGCGCCCGCCATTGGCGGCATGAGCGCACTGATCCCGATCAAGAACGATCCGGAGAAGAACGCCATCGCCATGCAAGGCATCATCAACGACAAGAAGCGCGACGCCACCGACGGCTATGATGGCGGCTGGGTGGCTCACCCGGGCCTGGTCGAGCCGGCCATGAAGGAATTCGTGGCCGTGCTGGGCGACAAGCCCAACCAGTTCGACAAGCAGCGCGACGACGTCAACGTGGCGGCCAAGGACCTGCTGGACTTCCAGCCGGAAACCCCGATCACCGAAGCCGGCCTGCGCATGAACATCAACGTCGGCATCCACTACCTCGGCTCCTGGTTGGCAGGCAACGGCTGCGTGCCCATCCACAACCTGATGGAAGACGCCGCCACCGCCGAAATCTCGCGCTCGCAAGTGTGGCAGTGGATCCGTTCGCCCAAGGGCAAGTTGGAAGACGGCCGCAAGGTGACCGCCGAGATGGTGCGCGCGCTGATCCCGGAAGAGTTGGCCAAGGTCAAGGCTTTCGTCGGTGGCGACACCACGACGTATGACCGCGCCGGCGAGATCTTCGAGCAGATGTCCACGTCGGAGGACTTTGCCGAGTTCCTGACGCTGCCGCTGTACGAAGAGATCTGATCGGGCGGTACCACTTGCCTGGCCGGGGCTTTTGCCCCGGTGCAAAAAACCGCAGCCTGGTGCTGCGGTTTTTTTTTATGGTGCGCCCGGCAGGGCGCACTCACTCGATCTCCTCGTTGGCGGGAAATCGATAGGTAGTGATGAGTGGTCTCCACGCATCCATCGCACGCGCCCCGAATGCTTGCCGTCGGCCTGGCCGCAAACCGTTTGCGCAGCGCCTTTGCACGTCGATCCCGCCTCGGATCGTTGAGATCCAGCCCCTCGAATTCTTCGTCCGCCCGCGCGCCCCGGCGCGTTGTCCATTCGCGCCAAAGAATACGAGCGTGAAGGCGAGTCCGCGCATGCTCACAGCCCGCTGTGTCCAGATTCCATTAGTTACCGGCCGCATGCTGTCGAGGCGGGGCTTCGACTTTCCTATGACGATATGGCTTGAAGTATCCAGGTATTGATTTAATTGTTTTTCAGAAAAACAAGAATTTTCTTGGGTTTATTTTATTTCGTGAGATCTATGATTTGGTCACCGTCGAGTGGCCTCAGTGCCATTGCGTATCTTTCCGTGACTGCCTCTGGCGTGGAATGCGTCAGGCAGGGTGCGGTTCGATTCGGAAGCCGGTGCATCGGTCCCCTGTGGGCCTGCATTTAAACCTGGGTGCATCTAATAGTTTGATTCATTGCCCCAATTACCAACGGAAGAAGGAAATCACATGAAGCGTACTATTCTCGGGAAACGTACTATTCTCGGTTCTCTCGCAGCCGGCTGTGTGGTCATGGCCGCCATGGCTCCCTCGTTGTCCCATGCGTTCGACGGCCAGCTGGACTTCACCGGCTCCATCACGGACGTCACCTGCACCATCAACGGCAAGCCGGCCGGGCCCAACAATCGCACCACCGTGGATCTGGGTCGCGTGGATCCCATCATCTTCACGGGCATTGGCGTTAAATCCCCCGCAGTACCGTTCAGCCTGGTACTGGGCGGCGGCACGGCCTGCAAGGATAAAACGAAGGCCTCTATCTCCTTTGATACGGGCTCCGCCAACATCGATCCYRYYACCGGCAACCTGATCCTGCAGGGCACCGCTGCGGCRAARGGCGTGCAGATCGAGGTTAGCGACAACGGCAACAAGGCCACCGGCAAGATCCCGCTGCACCTGGCTCAGACGAGCCCGCAGGTGGCCACGATCACGGACAACACCGCAACGCTGACCTACAGCGCGGCCTATGTCCAGACCGCTGCCTCCGTCACGGCGGGTGCGGGTAACTCGTTCATCCGCTACACGATGGCCTACTACTAAATCGAGCCAGGTTTCATTGCCAGGAATGCCATGACGTCGGTCGCTCGCATCTCTTCACTTCTTGCCGCCGGTGTCGTGGCGCTCGCCGCCTGCGCCAGCGTGGCGCAGGCTTCCATTGTCATACAGGGTACGCGACTGGTATTCCCGTCCGATGCCCGCGAGGTTACCGTAAGGCTGAACAACATCGGCAGCGAGCCCGTTCTCGTGCAGAACTGGCTGGACGATGGCCAGGCGGACATGCCGCCTGAGAAAGTCCGCGTTCCCTTCATGCTCTCGCCGGCGGTCGGCCGGGTAGAGCCGAGCAAGGGCGCGGTGCTGCGCATCGTCTATACGCAGGAGCCACTGCCGGCCGACCGTGAGACGGTGTTCTGGCTCAATGTGCTGGAGGTGCCCTCGAAGAAGGAGGACGCCGAGAATGCGCTCCTGTTCGCCTTCCGCAGCCGAATCAAGGTCTTCTTCCGGCCTGTGCAACTGACGGACGTCGATGCCGCTCCCGGCAAGCTTGCCTGGAAGCTGGTCACTGTGGATGGCCAGGGGCCGGGTGGAAAGACGGCGAAGCAGCTTGCCGTTGAGGTCAGCAACCCTACGCCCTACTACGTTTCCTTCGGCCGGGTCGACGCCAGGCTGGAGGGCAAGTTTGTCTCCGCGGGCGGTGGCATGGTGGCCCCGCTTGGCAAGGAGACCTTTGTGCTGCCCGAAGCAAAGCCCGGAAATCATCCCGGTGCCCTGGTCCGATACGAAGTCATCAACGACTACGGTGGCCGGTACACGGAAGAGAAGGCATTGGCAAATTAGCCACTAAGAGGCCGTTTCAACATGAAGCGAAGCGGTTCTGTTTTGAAACGGCCTCTAGGCACTCCCGTCCCAATTCCTTTCGCCTTATCGGTTGTACAGCGGCCTCCAGCTTCCGCAGATAGGACAAATTCGTCGGTCTATGCCATCCTCAGTTCGCCTTGTTCAACCCGCATGCCCAGCTCGCGCCGGCAGTGTGGCTGCGCTGCCGACCTCCAGGCCGGGGCGCCTTGCGCCTCGCCTGATCGGCGCCGTGGCGGCGATCGCGATGTCGCCTACCGCCTGGGCGGCGGCGACCGTTGTGGGTGGGCAGGGCGCGGGGACGCGCCAGTCCATGGATCTCGGCGCGCAGATTGGCGAGACCCTGGCGCAGGAAAGCAAAGAGATACAGGACAGCGACCCGGAGCGCGCGCGAAGTGCCGGCAGCGATGGAAGCGGGCCCGCGCCCGAGCCGCGGCTGCTGTCCGCCCTGGACGGCAAACGGGTGATATTCGACTCCTACATGCTGGCGCAGGGCACCGAGGGCATCACGATCGATACCAGCCGTTTCGAACGGCTGGATATCGTCGCACCGGGCAAGTACCGCGTCGAACTGCATGTCAATGGCCAATGGCGCGGCACCGAGGATATCGAGTTCCGGCAGGTTGCAGGCCGGGAAAGCGCGCAGGCATGCTACGACCGCGATCTGCTCACCCGCGCAGGTGTCGATCTGCGCAAGAGCGCGCGCGGCCAGGATCCCGCACGGCCGCCCAACCCGATGCCGGAAGGCCCGGTCTGTGCCGACATCGGTAGCTATGTTCCCGGCGCCGAACTCAAGTTCGACCAGGCGGAGCAGGCGATCTATCTTTCCGTGCCGCAATACTATCTGCGGCTGACCACATCGAAGAACTATGTCGATCCGCAGCGTTGGGACAGTGGCGTTCCGGCGCTGCTGCTCAACTACAACACCAATGTCTTCACCACGCAGAGCCAGGGACGCAACACCACCCAGGCCTACGCGGGCCTGAACCTGGGGGCAAACCTCGGGCCGCTGCGATTGCGCCACAACGGCTCGGTTACCTGGTCGGCGCCGACTGGCACGCGCTATCAGCGTGGCTATATCTATGGTCAGACCGATCTGCCCGAGCTGCGCTCGCAATTGCTGGTCGGCGAGAGCTCGACCAGCGGCGAGCTGTTCGATTCGGTGTCTTTCCGTGGTGCGCAGATCTTCAGCGACGACCGCATGCTGCCCGAGACGCAGCGCTACTATGCACCCGTGGTGCGTGGTACCGCCGGCTCGAACGCCCGGGTATCGGTCCACCAGCGCGGCTTCCTGGTCTACGAGACCACCGTGGCACCGGGGCCGTTCGAGATCAATGACCTGCAGGTTGCCAGCTACGGCGGCGACCTGCAGGTGACCGTGACAGAGGCCAACGGGCAGGCGCGTACCTTCCTGGTGCCCTTTGCCACCACCGTGCAATTGTTGCGGCCCGGCGTCACGCGCTACAGCGTGACCGCGGGCAGGGCTAGCGACCCCTCGCTGCAAGGCAGCGGACAGTACGTCATGCAGGGCACACTGCAACACGGCATCAACAATATGGTCACTGGCTACGGTGGTGTGGCCTTCGCCAGCAACTATGTGTCCGGGCTGCTGGGCGGAGCGCTCAACACGCGCTTTGGTGGCTTTGGCGCCGACGTCACGTGGGCCAGGGCCACCGTGCCAAACGGCGATAGCCTGCGTGGCTCCAGCTTCCGTGTTTCGTACAGCAAGAATTTGCCGAACAGCGGTACCAGTTTCTCGCTGCTGGCGTACCGCTATTCCACGCGTGGCTATCTTGGTCTGCGCGATGCGCTGATGCTGCACGATGCCGTCGAGCGCGGCGCGGCGGCCGATTCGTTCGCGCGCACGCGCAGCAGAGTGGATGCCAATATCAGCCAGCAGCTCGGCGCGAGCGGCGGCAATGTCTACCTCAACGGCTCCTCGCTCCAGTACTGGAACYAGCGTGGCCAGGCGCTCAGTTTCACGCTGGGCTACACCAACCAGTGGCGCGGCAACACCTATTCCGTGTCCGTGCAGCGCGTGCAGAACGCGGGGGGCGGTGGGGCCTTGTATGGGGGAGCGAGCAGCGGCAACAGCACGCTGGTCAGCCTCAACCTGTCGATTCCACTGGGAAAGTCCGCCCGCGGCGCTCCCGTCCTGAACGCCTTCGTCACGCACGACGACAGTGCCGGCACGCAGGTTTCTTCCGGCGTGTCGGGGATCATCGACCAGCAGGGCAAGGGCTCGTACTCGGTCTCCGGCACTTATGACGACCGGCGCAATGCCGCCTCGGGCAACGCCAGCATCAACTGGCGCCTGTCCGACGTCACGCTGGGTGCCAGCATTGGCCAGGGTCAAGGCTATCGGCAGGCATCGGCCAGCGCGCAGGGCGGCATGGTCGTTCATCCGGGCGGCATTTCCATGGCACAGACCCTTGGCGAGACCATCGGCGTGGTCCATGCAGCGGATGCGCAGGGCGCCCGGGTCGGCTACGGCGGCGCCAGCGTGGACCGGCGCGGCTACGCGGTCGTCCCCAGCCTGATCCCTTATCAGTTGAACAGCATCGATGTCGATCCCAAGGGCATCCCCGACGACGTCGAACTGAAGGTGACCTCGCGCAGTGTCGCGCCGCGCGCTGGCTCGGTGGTGATGCTCACCTACGAAACACGCAGGGCGCGCGCCGTGCTCATCAACAGCCGCATGCCCAATGGCGAACTGCTGCCCTTCGCCGCCACCGCCATCGATGCCGAAGGCGGCATGGAAATCGGCGCCGTGGGCCAGGGCAGCCGCCTGGTGGTGCGCACCGAGAAGGAAGGCGGCTCGATCCGCGTCGAATGGGGCAAGAAGCCCGAAGAGCGCTGCGTGATCGACTACAAGTTGCCCGCGCGCGTGCAGGGCAAACGCAGCGGCTACGAGATGCTGGACCTGCCGTGCCTTCCATTGTCGGCCAGTGGCGTGGGCAGCAAAGAGCTGGCGGCGCGTCCGTGAGGCCGAAGCAGCCCGGAGCCGGGCAACCGTGCAGCACCAGGACGGCAGCGCCAGGCAACCCGGCCGGCATGCTGAACCAGGGGAGGCCGAGCAGCATGACCCATCCGATCATTGCGGGCAGAAGCGATCGCAGGCCGCGTTGCGAGCGGCCGTGGCGCGGCGCTGGAGCCATGCTGGCCTTGCTGCTGTGCCTGGCGCCGGCCGGGGCGCTGGCGGCGTTGTCGATCATCGGCACCCGCTTCGTCTACCCCGCCGATCTGTCGGAGCTGAGCGTGAGGCTGCGCAATGCAGGCGACAGCCCGATCCTGGTCCAGGCCTGGCTGGACCAGGGCGAGGTCAATGCCGATCCGGCCAGGCTGAGCGTGCCCTTCATCTTGTCGCCGCCGTTGCTCAGGCTGGACCCGGAGCGCAAGACGGTGCTCCGGCTGCGCTACACCGGTGAGCCGCTGCCGGGGGATCGCGAGTCGGTGTTCTGGATCAATTTTCTGGAGGTGCCGCCGCTGGCCGGGGATAGCGCCAGTCTGCTGCGCCTGTCTTACCGCACGCGCATGAAGCTGCTGTTCCGGCCGGCAGGATTGCCCGGCACTGCGGACGAGGCCATCGGGCAGGTGACATGGGCGTTCGGCAGGGAAGGCATGGCGGGCGGCGCCGTCCTCGAAGCAAGCAACCCTACGCCTTACCACGTGTCGCTGGCGCGGATGGAAGTCGGGCGCGGGGGCGCATCGGTGGAGCTGGACGGCCAGACCATCGCGCCGCTTGGCGTCACGCGGTTCACGCTGCCCGGCTTGAAGGGCGCCACCGCGGACGAGGCGGTGGTGCATTACGAAGCCGTCAGGGATAGCGGCGAACTGATCGTCGGCAATGCAAACGTCAAAAGGTAGTTTCGGCGCGGGTCGATGGGTGGCTCGATGAGGAAGTCCAACGCCATCGGGCTGAGAGCGGCGCATGCACATCGATTGCGCCGCTCGTGAAATGAATGGATTGCCATGGGAAGAAATCAAGTGACTGCTGGTCGTGAAAATTCTGTCGATGTCGATGTCGATGCACAAGCCCGCCGGGCGGTCGGTGACCGGGCTGCGCGCCGCGCCTTCGGGCTGCGAGCCTGCGGTGTCGGCCTGATGTTGCTGCTGCCGGTCGCGGGGCATGCGCAGGTGCCCGGTGCGCCCAATGCGCCCAACGCCCCCAACGCCCCCAGTACGGCGAATGCGGCGAGTGTACCCAACATACCCAGGGCCGGGCAGACCATGCGCGATCTCGAGGCCGTGCGTCCGGAACTGCCTGCGCCGTCCAGTCTGGAGCTGGACCTGCCCAAGGCGGACGATCGCACCGCGCCCGCCGCGCCCGCCGCGTCCGCCGATCCGGGGATGCGCCTGAAGGTGCAGGGCTTTCGCATCGACGGGAACAAGGTGTTCGACTCGGCGCAACTGCTGCCCTTGCTGAGCGACCTGAACGGTAGCGAGCAGGACCTCGCAGGCCTGCGCGCGGCGGCGGACCGCATCACCGCGTATTACCACGAGCATGGCTACCTGCTGGCGCGCGCCTTCCTGCCGCCGCAGGATATCGAGGACGGCTTGGTCCGGCTCGAAGTCATGGAGGGCAGGTACGGGCGGATCGTGCTGCAGAACAAGTCGCGCGCGCTTGACGGCGTGCTGCGCCAGCCGCTGTCGGGGCTCAGGAGCGGCGAGGCGGTGCATAGCGCGGAACTGGAAAGCAGCCTGCTGCTGCTCAACGATATCCCCGGCGCCGAGGCCAAGGGTACCTTGCAGTCCGGCACCGAGCCCGGTACCACCGACCTGCTGGTCGAGGCGGAGCCCGGGCCGCTGGCCGGTGGCAGTCTGGAGGCGGACAACTACGGCGGCTACTACACCGGCGAATACCGCCTGGGCGGCAGCTTCTACCTGAACAACCCGTTGCGGCTGGGGGACCAACTGAGCCTGCGCGTGCTTGCCAGCGACAAACGGCAGCGCTACTACCGTGCCGGCTACCAGTTGCCGGCCGGTCCCTGGTCCACACGCGTGGGCGTGTCGTACTCGGATATGGGCTATCACCTCGGCAAGGATTTCGCGGTGCTGGAAGCGCACGGCCGCGCCAGCATCCGCAGCGTCTTCGTCTCGCAGCCGCTGCTGCGCGGCCGCGCCTTCAACCTGAGCGCCCAGCTGCAGTACGACGACAAGCGGCTGCGCGACGAGATGGATCTCTTCGAAACCAACGTCGGCAAGCGCGTGGGGCTGTGGACCGCCGGCGTGAACGGCAACGGCCAGGACAACGTATTCGGCGGCGGCCAGACCATGTTCTCGGCGAGCTACAGCACGGGACGGCTTCGCATCGACGATCCGCTCACCGAGTTCATCGACCAGATCAGCGCGAGAACCGGCGGCAGCTTCAGCAAGATGAACCTGAGCGCGGCGCGCCTGCAGCGGCTGAGCAATCGCTTCCAGCTCTATGGCCAGGTCAACGCGCAATGGGCGTCCGGCAACCTGGACGGCTCGGAGAAGTTCGGCATGGGCGGGCCCTATGGCGTGCGCGCCTACGCGCTCGGTGCCGGCAGCGGCGACCAGGGCTGGCAGGCCAGCCTGGAGTTGCGCTACGCGGTGGCCCCTGGCTGGCAGTTGAGCGCCTTCGTGGACAAAAGCGTGGTGGACATCAACAAGCAGCCTTGGACCAGGGAGCGCAATACGCGCCGGTTGACGGGGGCGGGCATCGGTGGCGCCTGGGCCGGGCAGGGACATCAGATCAGCCTGGCGCTGGCCTGGCCGGTGGGCCAGCGCGACGCAAGCGGGGGGCCGGTGCGCAGCCCCAGGTTTTGGGTTCAGGGCGCGCAGTACTTCTGAGCGCGCCGTGGACCGTGTCGGTGCAGTACCCGTGCTGCCGGGATGGATGCAGCTTTCTCAATAACAAGGAAAGAGGTCAATATGAACAAAAGCTATGCACTGGTCTGGAATCAGGCCCAGGGATGCTGGAACGTCGCCAGTGAAGGGGCTCGCCGCCGCGGCAAGTCTGGCGGTGCCAGGCGCGTGATTGCTGCCGCCGTGGCACTGTTGGGGCTGGGGGCGCTTGCGCCGGCGCATGCCTTGCCGACCGGCAATGTGATCGTATCGGGCACCGGCAACGTTGCGTCCTACAACAACGGCCGGGACATGTCGATCAACCAGTCGAGCGACAAGCTGATCATCAACTGGAACGGGTTCAGCATTAACGCGGGGGAGAAGGTCTCCTTCAACCAGCCCGACAGCAACTCGATCGCGCTCAACCGCGTGGTCAGTGCGAACGCCAGCAATATCCAGGGCCAGATCGATGCCAATGGCCGCGTCTTCCTGGTCAACCCCAACGGGATGGTGTTCGGGCAGACCGCCCAGGTCAACGTGGGCGGCCTGGTGGCCTCGACGCAGGACATCAGCAATGCGGATTTCAATAGCGGGACCTACCGCTTTGCCGGCGGCGCGGGTGCGTCGATCATCAATTCCGGCCGGATTACCGCCGCCCCGGGCGGCAGCGTGGCGTTGCTGGGCAGGACGGTGAACAACACTGGCCTTATCCAGGCGCAGATGGGCCGGGTGGCGCTAGGCGCCGGCAATGACTTCACCGTGAGCTTCGACGCCAGCAACCTGCTCAACCTGAAGGTGAATGACGGCCTGGTGGGCTCGCTGGTGCAAAACGGCGGCCTGCTCAAGGCCAACGGCGGCCAGGTGCTGATGACGGCCCGTGCCGCGGGCAGCTTGCAGCAGGCGGTGGTGAACAATACCGGCATGATCGAGGCCAAGACCTTGCAGGGCAATTCCGGCAAGATCACGCTGGACGGCGGCAGCGCCGGCGTCGTGCGCGTGGCCGGCAGCCTGAACGCCAGCGCGATGGCCGGCCCGGGCAACGGCGGCACCATCGAGACCCGCGGCGCGGATGTGCAGGTGCAGTTGGCCACCCAGGTCAACACCCAGGCCAATAACGGGCAGACAGGCACCTGGAAGCTCAGCGCGATGGATATCAACGTCGGCCAGACCGCTGCCAGTGGCGAAAATACCGCGTTTAGCGACACGCTCTCGCGCAACCTCGGCACCACCAATATCGAGCTGGCCAGCACCGTTGGCAGTATTTCGGTCAACGCGCCGATCAGCTGGAACAGCGGCAACAAGCTGACGCTGGCCTCGGCTGGCGATGTCAATGTAAACGGAGCGCTGAGCGCCACCGGCGTCAACGCCAGCGTGGCCATGACCGCCGGCGGCGCCAAGGATATCAACCTGAACAACAAGGTCACGCTCAGCGGGGCCGGCAACGGCCTGGAGTTGAACTATGGCCGTTCGCTGAACCTGAACGAAGGCGCGGTGGTCACCTTGTCCGGGACGGGCGCGTCGTTCAGGTCGAACGGCTTTTCCTATAACGTGATCCAGAATCTCGCGCAGCTGCAGGGCATCAACGACAATCTGGGCGGCTACTACGTGCTGGGCAACAAGATCAGCGGCGGCAGCATGAAGTCGATTGGCGGCGACTACGGCACGTTCTACGGCACCTTCGACGGCCTGGGCAACACCTTGAACAATCTCTCGGTGACCAGCACCGGGCCTTTGTCCGGCCTGTTCTCGGCATCGTCCGGCAGCATCAGCAACCTCGGCCTGGCGGCGTTGACGGTCAACGCGACGTCTGCCAATGCCGGCGCCGCTGCGCTGGGCGCGCTGGTCGGTCAGAACTCCGGCACCATCTCCAACGTCAACGCCACCGGCGTGCGCCTCACTAACAACACCGGGCGGGGCTATTCAATGGGTGGCCTGGTAGGGAAGAACCTGATCGACGGCTCCATCGACCGCGCTTCGGTGAACGCTTCCTGCCTGTCTGGCAGCGCCCTGACCCAGTCGATCGGCGGCCTGGTCGGGCTGAACGCCGGGCCTAACGCCTATATCGCCGATTCGTCCAGCCGGGGCACCGTCGGCACATCCTACGGCGGCCTGAACGTGGGCGGCCTGGTGGGCTACAACAACGGTGGCGTCATCGAGCGCGCCTTCTCCGCCGGTAACACAGGCGCCTCCGGCAACGCCGTGATCGGTGGCCTGGTTGGCCTCAACGACAGCAGCGGCAGGATTTCCGATTCCTACACCAGCGGCAATGTAAATGGCAACGGTGCCGCGGCTATCGGCGGCCTGGTGGGGCAGAACCGGAGCGGTAGCCTGGCCAATGTCAAGACCAGCGGCACCGTCATGGATAGATCCGGCATCGATGTGGGCGGCCTGGCCGGCACCAACGAGGGCGGCACCATCTTCGGCGCGGAAGCCATCGGCGCCGTGATCGGCGGCACCAACAACCGTGTGGGCGGCCTGGTCGGCAGCAACTACAGCGGCACCATCCAGAGTTCGGTGGCGCGAGGCAAGACCACGGGCGGCGATAACAGCCACACCGGCGGCCTGGTTGGCTACAACGGCGGAGACTTGCTGGCGGTGGAAGCGAGCGGCGAAGTCTATGCCGGTGCGAACAGCTCTGTCGGCGGCCTGGTCGGCACCAACGTCGCCACCAATGGAACCGCGATCGTGTCAGGTGTGGCCAGCGGCAACGTCAAGGGTGAAAGCCGCAGCCTGGTGGGCGGCCTGGTTGGCCAGAACCACGGCGCGGTTAGCGCTTCGTCGGCTTCCGGCATGGTAAGCGGTGGCAGCTATGTGACGATGGGCGGCCTGATTGGCCTGAATCAGGGCGAAGTCGATTACTCGACCGCGAGCGGCAAGGTCAACTTCGTGTCGAGCTACTCCCAGAACTATGGTGGCCTGGTCGGTGTGAACTTCGGTCGCATGCAAGGCAACCGGGTTTCCGGTAATGCTGCCCAGCTGCCGCAGGCCGGCATCAACTACGGCACCATCATTCAATAAAGTGCTGAAGCAGTCCACTGACCTGCCTGCCTAGCAGGCCCCTTGCATGCCGTGTTTCGGCACGGCATGCAAGGGCATTTCAATACCGCGCCATGGAACACAAGAACGGATATGCGTTGCTGGCGGCACAGGTGGCGGGTCCTGCTGGCTGCGCGCACCGTGGATTTTGACGCCGCCTTGAAAGGCTGGGGAGACAGGGGTGGGGAGATGGAGAGCTGCATGAATACGAATGCATTGCCTATTGCCTATTGCCTATTGCCGGGCATCCGGGCAGCCGGGAATGGCACGGGCGCGCGCCGATCGGCACACCTGTTCTTTGCCGTGCTGATGCTGGGGCTGGCGAGCGGCAGCGCCCAGGCACAATTTGAAAACCGCGTGGCCACCAACTGCACGAACCCCAATCCGCAGGAGATCCAGCCGTGGACGGTCACCAATCCCCTGACCAGCAGTACGGCCATCGGCACGATCCTGATGGAACGGCGGTTCGCATTGTCGACGTCCTTCACCTTTGGTTCGACGCCGGCCGTGGACGCTCACGAGCTGATCACGGGCGCGCACTGGGCAATGGGGTTCGGGCCGCCCGTTGGTGCGGATGGTATTGTGCCAACGAATATTGACGGCATCGGCTTCAAGTGGGAAGCCCTATCGTCGGACGGTGTCGCCAGAACCCTGCGCAAAGAGACTGACCCGCTTGCCGTCGAGAAGATCAATGTCTTGCTTCAGCCCGATCTGGGGATAAAGACCGGGTCCACCATCGCCAGCTACAAACAGTACCTGGTGCTGACCAAGGACCCGAATGCGCTCCCCCCGGGCGAGATCAAGGTGACCAATGTTGCGGGTGGTCTCCAGGTGACGATCTATGCAGCGGATTTTATGAAGTCGGTGGGGGTGAGCCTGGGCAGCACGTTCCAGATGCCCACCTTGGGCCCGGGATGCCATCAATCTGTTACCTACGACAGCACGGGTATGGTCGGCATTGGCGGCGGCCCTCCGCCCCCGATTCCGAACAAATGCGACGTGGTGGCCAATCAGATCATTCCGGTCGATCTGGGGAGTATTCCCATCGATCGGTTCAAGCGGATCAACGACACATCCCCGCCGAAGCACTTCGAAATCGCCCTGAGCAATTGCGCGGCCAACGCCAAGCCCACGATCAGCTTCAGGGACAAGGCGACGCCGCCCAATGCAGACAAGACGGTATTGCGGCTCAGCGCGCCGGGCGGGCAGAGCCTGGCCCAGGGGTTCGGCATCATCATGACGCGCGAGGATGGCAGCCGGGAGCGTATCACCTATGGCGATCCGGGCGCTGCCAAGAAGTACGAGATGACGCTCGACAAACCGGGCAGGACAGCAAAGATCCCGCTGTCGGCACAGTACATCCGCACCGGTGGCGACGCCGAGGTCAAGGCCGGTTACGCGGGAGGCTCCGCCGAATTCACCTTCACTTTCCCCTGAGGGGGGTGTCCAAGACCAGCTTAGAGGCCGTTTCAAAATGAAGCGAAGCGGTTCTGGCTAGGCGCGCGGCCGCAGACAGTACAACTGGATCGGCCAAGGCCGCGCAACGACGCCAGAATCTTTTTGAAACGGCCTCTTGGCAACGCTGCGCTGACCACACGCGTGCCATCAAATGAAATCGAGGCGCTACCTCACCCGAGTTCGATGCCAAATTCGGCATGAACGTGGACCAGCGGCCTGAACTTGGTTACAGCGGCCATCGTCTTGTGGAATACCGTCTATCTCGAGCGCACAGTGCCGGCGATGCCAGATCGCGATCTGCCGGTCGACCCGGTCCTCTATCCGTATTTGTCTCCGCTAGGGTGGGAGCATATCAACCTGACTGGTGACTACGTTTGGCGCCAGAGTCATCAGTTGACTCCGGGAAAGTCTCGGCCCCTGCGAGCAATGTCAGAGCGCTAGATTGCGGGGCAGGTACCGCACATCGGCCAATCATCAAAGAATTTGAAAATGCGCAGAACAGATATCAAAAATCATCAGCATGAATTCTGACAAATCCTATTGCATCTCATAAAGTTTTACGAATAGATGGTCGACGAATATCACGATGCCAACCCACTACGGAGCTATATGAGGAATGCACAGTTGTCAGTCACGACCGCGGAAGCCGGATTATGATGCGCAGGATTGCAGTCGCTGGAGACCAACTCGGCCCGCACGGCGGTCAAGTGGCTGGTTATGAGGGCCGGCCAGCTTTCTTCCATGGACACCAGCCGGCGCTTGTTGGTGGGACAGCATACTGCCAAGGATGCAAGAGTACCGGCACTATTGCAAAGTCTGGTGGGCCGCGTCAGATGCAGTTCATGGGCGAGATTGCTCTTGACGGCGACATTGTGCTGTGCAAATGCCCGAGTCCATCACGCATCGTCGCGGTACTGGCCGGCGAGGCCTGGTATGAAGACATGGGCGGCGAGAGCGGAGCTTCAGCCAACGCGGGGAACTCGGTTGCGTCAAACTCGCTCGTCGAAACCTACGACGAGCTTGTAATCGCAATGGGGCCTACGGGACCAATTGAAGGCTACCCCTATTTCGTCGAGACATCCGATGGCCGACAGCTGTTTGGACATACCGACGAACGTGGCCAGTTGCCGCGCATCTCTACCCTCTCCGCCGGTGCACTGTCCGTCTACTGGGGGGATGAAGCTCTTGCCAAACAACACGAAAACAGCAATGCCTAACAAGAAAAAAGAGGTTTCTACCAACACCCGCCTGCAATCCAAGGTAGAGGCGCCGTTGAGAATGGTGACCTTCGCAGAATTATGGTCGGCCTATCCACAAGAGTCGGCTCCGTGCAAAGATCCTGCAACCGGCAAGGCGGCATTTTCGGACGAATGCGCTATCCGGCTTGGAACTTGCTTGGGCG
Organism: Cupriavidus sp. 05L411; assembly: GCF_056398045.1. NCBI lineage: Bacteria > Pseudomonadati > Pseudomonadota > Betaproteobacteria > Burkholderiales > Burkholderiaceae > Cupriavidus > Cupriavidus sp. 05L411. The sequence goes on from NZ_JBFTOQ010000006.1 coordinate 196,823, forward strand.
CTGCCGGCATTACCAACAAGTCATTCAAAGGGGCGTGTTGTTGGTACGAAGGACACCCGCGAGCCCATATGCTGCGGGCTGAGGAGGTTGCCAATTGGTTGCAGCTACGGCCTTTTGCGGGATGCCCGAAGCCCACGGACATCACCAGCAAGGACTGGCGAAATACCGCCAAGAACAAGCGGGGTATTTTTTTTCAAGGACTATTGGCTGCGTGACAACGAAGTTTCGCCGACAGGCGACCACATCGACCTGTGGAACGGCGAAACACTCACGGCCGCGTCGCTACAGGGCCGGCTCAATAACTTCCTGCGCTTTACCGTGGGGCTTGGGTCGGCGTGGTACTCGGATTTAGGCAAATCGAAAAAGATCCTGCTGTGGGAAGTCGCATGACGCGTCTCGCTTGGTGTGTGGCTTTTATCGCCATGGCGCTGGTAGCGATGAGGCAGTCGGCTCTAGTAGCCGCGAAATTGGCAGAGAAATACGCATGGCCGCTCATCGAGCAGTGGCACAGCTGTTGGGACATCGAGCATTGTTCGGTGTCATGGTGGGGTCAAGCCGCGATCGTCCTTTTTTTGGTCGGCCCTGCTGTGGCTTGGGCATCGGCGGGGTGGAAGTACTCGCGTCAGCCAACTGCTGGTAGGTTCGCTTGGACAATGCTCTCGCTGTTGGCAGGCACTGCCCTGTTCTATCTGGGGTACTACGCCTTGATTTGGTGACGTGGATAATTCATGGCCACCAACCATCGGCGGCATCTGGCAGACCATGACAGCTTAGCGTGCAGTATTTTCCGTTTTCTGAAGCGCCCCCCATGAGCATGATGCCGATCTCGTCGAACAGCTTTCGCGTCAGTTCATGCTCGACAAGCAGGCGGCGGAACTTCAGCAGTGTGGTCGCGTCTGGCACCGCTTCGACTGCCAGGTCGATCCCGGCGATCGCCCGCATCCCCATGCTGTTGTACAGCGCCTCGTCCGACAGCCCGTACCACTGCTGAACGAAGTAAATTCGCAGCATTCGCTCCAGTCCGATCGGCGGCCGTCCACGTTTGCCCTTGGGGTAGTACGAGTACGACTCGACAGCCGCAATCTGGCGCGACCACGGCACCACGCTTTCCATCTCCGTCAGGAAGCGCTGGCGTCGCGTCCCCCGTTTCTTGCCGTGGCTTTCCGCTTCCGTAAAACTGATCTGTCGCTTGGAAAGCGTTGATTCGGTGTTTTCTGCCCACCGATGGCGTAGCACTGTGACTTTTTGTAGCGGATGGTTTGGAGCGTACTTTGTGCCTTTATACTGCGCAGGTCGTTGCAAACACGGCGACCGGGTTTGACAGCCTGCTAAGAACGCGGACATGTGCCTCTATATGGCTTTTGTTCGTCTTGCCTTTGCGCGTCCCTACGGGCGGGCCTGGGCGGGGGAGCTTTCGAGCTCACCGGTTCCTTCTTTCCGGCTGTCAACTCCGATTGACAGCGGGGAGCGGGGTCGAAATCGCTTAAGTAGGAGGCACACCCATGCCCCAGTCGTCGCTCGCCCATCCCGGGCAAATCTCAGCTCCAAAGCCCGCCATCCTCGGCCAGCGCCGGCGCGCCTCCCAACGGAGGGCGCCCGATGCATAGGTATCCGCACTACAACATCACCGCCCAGCGCGCCGGGCGCGACACCTTCCTCACGGCCCACGCGCCTTCCGAAAGCCCGCTAAGCCTCGCCGCGGAAAAAACCGCGCAACTCAACGCGCTGCTTTCGGTGGCTGTCGAGAACGCTGCCGGCGGCTCCTTGTGCAACATCACCGAAGAGGCGCAGAGCCATCTGCTTTCGCTGGCGGCCGTGCTCGCACATGAAACGCTGGTGTTGAGCGAGTTGGCCGCGCAGGATGATGAGGGGGAGGGTGGTGATGGATAATGGGTAGACTGCCAAGCGCGGAAGTAGGTGAAGTCCGGAACCCGGAGCCGATCGGGGCGCTCAAATCTCGTCGTGTGCCAAGGTCTCGCGTGGATCCATTACAGCTTTCCTTAGCTGCCTGTCTGGCGTGAATTGGATGACAATCCGTTGTCAACCTCACGAGCTTAATGCGACCCATGCGAGCCATGGGCACTTGGGCATGATCAGCGGCTTTCGCCCACATCGTTCTGCGCAAACTGGACTGCAAGGCCGATCGCTCGTACTCTATATCCATTCACCCGCCAGCCGCCCCCGGTCTTCTGCGGATGGTCGGGTCCAAACGGTATCGCCAGAACCCTGAGCCCTGCCCAGGGGATCTCACTGCGCGCCGATGGCCGCACGTCGATCAATATGCCGTCCCGATGCAAGCCACCCTGCGTTTCGGAGTAAGGCTGTGCGACGGCACCCCAATGGTGTAGCCAGGCACACAGATGCGTGGCGACCTCCCTCACATCCGAGCGCACGTACACCACGCCAGGCCGTAGTTGAGGCGTCACGATATCCGGTGCATCGATGCACAACGGGAAGGGCAGCGTAGCCGAGAAGAGGCTTCCCAGCCCAGGCTCGCTTACCACCTGGATAGCGCCGCCCATCAACTGGGCAAGCCGATGGCAGATCGAAAGTCCGAGTCCCGAACTGGCTGTCGCCTGCCGGCTACCGCTTGCCTGATAATACGACTCGAAGATGCGCTCCTGGCTTTCCGCGGCGATACCGATGCCGGTGTCCGCCACCTGCCACATCAGTTCGACGCCTTCCGGCCGGGTTGCCACCATCCGCGCGCGCAGCACCACCCGGCCCATCTGCGTGAACTTGATGGCGTTGTTCAAAAGGTTGTTCAGGATCTGGCGCACGCGAGCGGCATCGCCAAGTACGCTCCCGGGAATGTCCGCATCGATACAGGCGTAGATGAGCAAGCCCTTGCGCTGCGCGCGTGCAGCGTACGACCCAAGCACGTCTTCCGTCAGGTCGAGCGGCGAGAAGGCCACCGGTTCGAGCATCAGGCTCCCGGCTTCGATCCGCGAGATGTCCAACGTGTTATCCACCACCTGCAATAGGGAATCCGAGGACCGTTCGATGGCCTTGATGTACTCTCGCTGCTGCCCTGACGTGCCGCTCAACGCCAGGAGCTCAAGTGTTCCCAGAATGCCAAAAAGCGGCGTACGAATCTCATGACTCATGGTGGTCAGGAAAACGGTCTTGGCCTCATTGGCGGCTTCCGCCCGTTGAATGGCCAACTGCGTGGCTGCTTCCATTTCCTTGCGGGCCGTGATGTCGCTGAACGCGCAGATCACCACGTCTTCGCCTTGGTAGCGCGCTGACGCGAAAGACACATAGACGCTACGGCCGTCATGCAGCACCAGTTCGCGGCCGGAGCCCGGATGGCGGTCCTTGGAAAGCGCGGCTTCGCGCCACGAGACATCGGGATCAAACCAGCTTCGCGCCAATCCGTTGGCAAGCGGCACGTTGCCATCGCGGCGGCGAAGCACGCACAATGCCACCGGTGCCGCCTCGATAATGGATCGGCTAAACGCTTCGCTTTCAATCAGGCTGTCAAATTGCTGCCGCGCCGGCAGCATCTGGTGCCGATGGATATACACGATGCCGATGCCCATGCCGATGATCAGCAGAAGGAAGCCCCCCAGCGCCAGCCGGATAGCCGGCATGCACACCTTCAGCAGCGCGCTCGCACGAATGAAATAAACAACACGCCAGCCGTCGTCGCCCACCGCCTTGCTGAGCGTCAGGTACTTGGGTATTGGGCCTATTCCGTATCGAATAAACGCATCCTCGCGCGTCATTCTTGCCAGATCGCGTCTTAATTCGACATCTCCCGTGCTTTCGAGAACAACGTTATCGTGACGGTCCAGCAGCATGTAGCTTAGGCCAGGCTTGGACAGCATGAGACCCGGCTCGACATTGTCCAACGCCAGTCCAAGCCAGCCGGCTGTCTTCTCGCCAGGATCGACCCGGCCAAACATATAAAGACGGTGATGGATACGATCGCTGGCCCAGATAATCGACCCGGTGTCAGCCGATTGCGCGTGCCGCGCAACCAGCATGTTCCTCACCTCGGGCGAGAGTGCCTCCCGGATGGCACTGCGATCGCTTTTCAGTCCTGCCTGAGTGGCCCGGGCAGCGGTCCAGTAGACCAGATGGGCGCCTGAACGCGCGATGGCATCCCTGTCCCGTTCAGTCACATACAAGGTCCAGCTCTTCCCAACTTGCTGATCGATGGCGAGCGAAATCCCTTCGATGCGATGAGCCTCGCTTGTCGGCAACTGGACAGGCACGCCGCTGCCTTCGGATATGGAGTCGATCAGGGATCTCAGCAGCGAGCTACGTCGCCCCAGGAACACCTGCGCGTTATACGCCGCAGCATTCATCTGGCGCCGATAGGCGGAAATACTCCTCTCGAATTGAGACTCCAGGTACAAGAACGCGGCCATGCCCGCGCACAGCAGCAACGCCGTGGCCAGAAGATATAGCATCACAACGGCTACGCGCGGCGGCGATATCTTGACGCGACGGCGCCCAGCACGAAGTCGATGGGAATGCATGATCGAATAGTGCCGCCGATCGGAATGCTTTCCTATCGGACAATTCTCAATTTTCGATTTCCGCTGCGATTTTCCCTAGACCCCACGCCATTCCGCGGGCAAGCCTCTGAAGTGTCGCTATCCGCGCAGGGAATTGACCGTCTTCACTGCTGCAGTCTCCTCGTTGGCAGGGGCAAACCGAAATGCGAATGCGTACTCATACAGCTCGCGGTCGTTTGCAAGTCCCAGCTTTTTCATGCCCGTGATGCGCTGCGTGCTCACGGTCTTGACGCTGCGGCCCAGCGCCGTGGCGATCTCACCGACGGTCATGCCTCGCGTATAGCGGCGCAGCACTTCGGTCTCCCGTGCCGAAATGCAGTCGTTGGCAAAGACGTCGATCGGTTCCTCCGCCATCCGCGAATGCGCCATCAGCCTGCGCACCGATGGCGCGATGTACATTCGCCCTCGCGCGACGGCCCGGATGGCACCCGCGATCTCCCTCGCCGGGTCGCTCCTCAGCAGCAGACCATGGGCACCCGAGACGATCATGGCTCGCAGGACCAGCGGGCTGGATACCTTCGTGATGATCACGACTTTCAAGCGAGGACAAGTGCCATGCAGAAGATCCAGCAATGCAATATTGTCGTCATGTCGCCGGCCCGGACGATGAAAGGCGCAGAGCAGGACATCGGCCCTGGCACTGCCCAGCCACTGCATCAGTTCGGAGGAATCCACGGGTTCCCCAACGATCTCGACTTCATCCATCAGCGCTAACACCTGGCGCATCTTTTTCTGCGACGTGGAATGGTCATCCGCAAGAAGCACTCTGATTGGCACAACTAAGCCCTCCGATCAACGAATCTGTGTAAAACCGATCCGGCGCCTGGCGCCCGGCGGACCGTGCCCGGTGCGGCGCACCCCACTCCATAGAGCCGGCGCATCCGGGATACCGCGGCCATCCACTACACGTTGGCCCGCGCTCGGATGAACGGCTCCCGGATATTCGGTCTCGGGAATCTCCGGCGTGGCGGCGGCCGCGTAGCCGCCGGCTGGCAGCAGCACACACAGGCTGGCGCGGGCGGCCTGGCGGGCAGCTTCGATTATTTCGGGCGCTCGGTATGGCAAGGGTTTGTAAATCTCCAGCCGCGTAACAGCGGCACGGCAAATAGCGATGACTGGAATGGCGTAGCAATATCTTGCCCCTGCTTCAAGGCGACAGGGCTTGGCAGCAAGCCAATCCTCCTGCGGGTGGCGGCAAGGCGTGACCCGGATCAATCGGGGGCGGGCAAGACCTTCCGATGGCTTGGTTCCATGAAAGTGCATATTGGCCGCCAAAGCCCCGGTATGGATCGCATGTATCAGCAGATATTCGCCAGAATTCCCCGGTAGCGACACAGGATAGTTCTTGTTTTCGGCAAAAATAAATGAATTGAGATTATCGCCACACTTAACAACGCGCGCGTGCTCAAGGTGCCTGGCGGTGCAAGTCAGCCTCTCATCAAGGTCAGGCGTGGACCAATTCGCCCAATCCCGCCCGATTTGGTCATCTGGCGTGCACAAGAACACTAACCTCATCTGGAACGTGCACTGTTCTTTGCGCACGTCAGATATCGATGTTTCGTCTATCGAGGAATTACCATTCGTTGTCGCCAATAAAATTGTAATAAAGTATGCAAAATACTGAAATTATAATTAATTGGGAAGTGTTATATTTTTGACTGGGCAATTAAATGAAATAGGATTCTACGGTGCGGACGAAGCCAGGGCAGTTATCCGGCGCGCACCTGCTAAGTGGTGGGGATTCTTGCGTCGTTCTAGTCGATGATGATCAACCATCCCCGCTAGCCAGCCGCCCAGCGGCTGTCAATGTCGAACTGGCCGTGTGCCGGCACGTTGCTGCAGAACCAGATTATTCTGGTAGAAGAGGCGTGATGACTTCAGTATTCTTGAGGTCGTCGGCATCAACATTCCCTGGTGATGCCGACTCCCGATTCCGGCGAGGATTCCCTCCCTCTGCCCGGACTTCTACCCACCCAAGCGACCCTCGCGGGCTGCTTGGGTTTTTTTTGCGCCCGGCAGGGCGCGTCCATGGCGCCCCGCTACTGAAAGAGCTCGGTAGTAATGCAGAAGGTAATGAGCTGCTGGTCGGTTGTTATACCGAGCTTCTGCATTGCCGACACCTTGTGGCCACTGACGGTCTTGATGCTGCGGTTGAAGTGCCTGGCGATATCCTGAACCGACTCCCCGCCAACGAAATGGCGAAGCACTTCATATTCGCGCGGAGACAGCGTCTTGATTCGCTCGCCAATGGACTCCGCCCCCGAACTCGCGCGTAGAGACGCCTGGAGGGAGGCTGGAATGTACCTGCGGTTGCTCCGGATCGCGAACAAGGCGGCGAGGATGTCGTTGAGGGAGTCGCCCTTGAATACCACCCCGTGCACGCCGGCATCGTACAGGGCCGATACGATGATCGGGTTGGTGAGCATTGTCAGCACCAGCAGCTTGACGTCGGGAAACGTCCTGGTCAGGTATGCGATGAGCTTCAGGCCATCCCCGAAGACCGAATCACCGGGCATGGCAAAGTCGGTGACAATAATATCCGGACGGGCAACGGGAATCTTGGCGATCAGGTCCGAGGGGCCCGAGGCGGAATCCACCACCACGAAACGCAGGTCCTGCTCGATGACTTCGCGTACTCCCATGAGTACCAGGGGATGATCGTCCGCTAAGATGATTTTGGTCTTTTTCATGGAGTTCAAAAATCGGATAAAGGGAAGCCGTCGCCTGGTTGAGTTGTCAAAACTCAGCAAGAATGGCCTCGATCTGCGAGGCAACCAGCGCTATGCCTGCCTTCTGCTTTTGCAGAAGGCCTTCGCTGCGAATGTCTTCCTCCAGGGCTTCACAGTATTTCACGAGTCTGAACAATTTTACGGTAGCCAGCGCTCCGCGGATACGATGCAACGTATCCAGGGCGCTGTCGGCGGACGAATTCGCTATGGCTCGATTGAGCACCGCGATATCGCTTCGCATGGTCTCGGAAAATACGTTGCGGAACCTGAGCGGCACGAACCCGGCTTCATTATGGCTGGCCGGGGACTCCGGGACGGCTTGCGCCACGTGCCGTATGACAGCAGGCGAGCGAATGGACTGGAGATGGGACCGTAGCGCCCCCAGGTCAAATGGCTTGACCAGCCAGGATGTCATGCCCGCGTCCATGCAGCGCTGCTCCTCTTCGCGCATCGCATTGGCTGTGATCCCGATAATAGGGCCCTCGTAGCCTTGTTGCCTCAACACTTCGGCCAACTCGTAGCCATTTGCCCTTGGCATGTTGATGTCCGTGATCACGACATCGAACAGATCGGGGTGCCATCGGGCCAGCGCATCCACCCCATCGCAGACCAGGGCAACCAGGCAGCCGATCTGTTCGAGTTGCTCCTTCAGGATCATGCCATTGATAGCGTTATCCTCGGCCACGAGGACCCGAAGCTGTGCGCCGGCAGCGAGGGGTTCCGCCTGCCTGTCAACTGGCTCGGATATGCCCGGCTCCGCCAGGGCGATGGCGCTGCCGATCGCTTGAACGCTGTGCGCACTCAGGTAGCCACGTCCCGCTGACAAGGCAGCGTCCGCGGCAGCAGGCTGGCTGCCGGCAAACAGATAACTCCCGGGCCAGCCCGCGGGAACAGGGTAGGAGACGAGAAGATCCAGCAGGTGCGCGCGCGGCGCAGCAGCGACAGGCATATCGTCTGCCATGTGGGTGGTGGCCCCCCAGCGCTTGAGCCATGCGCACACATTGTCGGTCAACTCCTTGCTTGGGGATCGCACGTAGACGGATTCCCCCGTCAGCACCGGCGCTTGCGACGGTACCCGCACCGTGGCATGCGACAGGGGGAGCATCAGCGAAAAGCTGCTTCCCAGGCCCGGATCGCTGACCACCCGGATGTCCCCATGCATCAGCTTTGCCAGGCGCATAGAGATGGACAAGCCCAGTCCGGCGCCGCTGACCGTATGCATATTGCTGTCGATCCGGTAGAACGGGGTGAAGAGTTCTGCTTGACGTTCCCGCGGTATCCCGACCCCCGTGTCCGCCACCTGGAACAGCAGCGTCACGCCAACGCGATCTGTCGAAACTTGCCGGACGCGGAGAATCACGTGGCCGGATTCGGTAAATTTAATGGCGTTGCCCAGGAGATGGTTCAGTATTTGCTGAATCCGCATGGCGTCGCCACGCAGGTGCTCAGGCAGATCGGGCGCAACGCAGGCGTACAGGAGCAGGCCCTTTTGCCCGGCGCTGGCGGCATAGCGGCTGACGGTAGCCTCCACCAGCGATAGCAGGCAGAAGTCGTCCGCCTCGACTGACAACTGCCGCGCTTCGATCTTGGCGATATCCAGGACGTCGCTGATGATTTGCATCAGTATTTCAGACGAGTTACGGATAGTCTGGACATATTGCCTCTGCGCGCTGCCGAGGCCGGTGAGATCCAGGAGTTCCAACGCGCCCATGACGCCATACAGCGGCGTCCGGATTTCGTGGCTCATCGAGGCCAGGAAGGTGGTCTTGGCCTCGCTCGCGTTGTCGGCATCCTGCTTTCCCTTGGCCAGGGCGCGTTCGATTTCCTTGCGTGCGCTGATATCGGCGAACGCGCACAGCAGCACGGCTTGACCACAGTAGCGGGCCGGCGCGAATGCCAGGGAGAGTGGCCTGCTGCCGTCGCCCCGGATTTCCTCGATCGCGCCGGGCAGGGTAGCAGCAAGCACTTGCGTGGCCTGAGAGGCATTGTCGAGAACGCACTGCAGGTCCTGGTGCTTATCCAGGCCCGGGTCCAGGCCCCGGGCCTGGTTGAGCCATTGCTTTGCCAGATGGTTGCCGAACAGCGCCGTTCCGTCCGCCCGGCTGTAAATGCACAGCGCCACAGGCGCGGTCTCGATCAGCGCGCGGCAAAATGCGTTGGTTTCCGCCAGCTGCTCGTGCGCCCGGCGCGCTGGCAATACCACGCGCCGGTTGTGCCAGCGGACGAAGGACAAACCGCCGCCCAGCCCGAATAGCACCAACAGTGCGAGGATGGCTGGCAGGCCCTTGTTATGGCGGAAGAGGGTCGGATAACTGATGCGGTATAGCGCGTGCCACGACCCGCTCGGGTCCGTTAGCCGAAAGTACAGTCCGTCGGCGGCATAGGTGACGCCATCCGTCTTCGATGCGGGCATCGGCGTCTTTCCCGCAAAGGTGGTGCGGGCCTTGTCTTCCAGCCAGAAATCGTCGTAGCTGGGTGGTTCCAGAGAACCCCGAACACTGCCAATGCTATCCAGGCTCAGCAGCGCGGCAGCGTAGAGCGTATCGTTCCCGGATTGCGTCTCTCGCGGTATGGCCGCCGCGGCATCGAGAGGCAGGACCGCGAGCATTTTGCCTGCCCCCCCGGCTGCCAGATCTGCGCGGAGCCAGCTGACAGCCTCCGATGCAACGTTGCGCCCGCCTACGTGCGTGCCGGCATGCTGCGAGCCCATCGAGAACACCACGCCGTACTCCTCGGACCTGTTGCCCGAATTGGAGCGGAACGCCTGCATGCCGACGCTGGTATCGGCGTGCGCCGCGATCAGGAAGACATCTGCCGGAGGATGTTGGGATGCTGCCCAGTACGCGCTGTAGTAATCGAAAAAAAATGTGCCAAACCGGAGCACGGACCTGTCTTGCGGAGGACAGTCCGCCGTGCCCCTGCAGGCAATGCTGAACATGACCGACGTGCGCGGAACCCGCGCCTCGAACAGCATCACGCCGCCATGGACGCTCGAATCGATGCGCCGCAGCTTGACATCGCCCGTGTAATCATCGGGATGCAAGCTCTGGACTCGCGTGCGCAGGCGTATCAGGAAGGCCTCCTGCTCCCCGATATAACCAGTGAGTTTGGAAAAATGGATGGCGATCCGTTCTTCCTGATCTTCCACAACGCGGAACATGCCCCAGCCAAGCGTGCCGGCCAACATCAGCGCCAGCGGAATGACGGCGAACAGCACGAGACTCAGTTGCCGCTGCATGCGGACAAGGCGGCGGATCGGACTGCTTTCCATTGGCACGGCAGGTAGTAAAAGGCATCGTCTCTACGAAGGAGACCCGGGGGAAATTGGAAACCTTTACGGCGGTGCCACGCTGCAGCCCGGTGTGGCCGGCATCGCGCACACGCCAAAGGACGGAGAATGGCCTGCTCTGCCCCGAGCAATACATAAGCGTCACTGGACGTGTCACTGAAAGTGGGGCAACTCGATGTGTACACCAGATCTGGCAATTGCTCAATAGCCCCGGATCATATCCCGGCATGCAGGAAGGGCCCTGCTGATTTGCGGGGCGGATCGGCAGGGTGGCTGTGGTGACTTCTGCGCTTGGCGAGGCCCCGTCCTTAGCTTGCAGCTTTCTTTCTCTGCTTATCGTGGATGGACTGCCTATCCACGGGGCTCCCCGCAGAATTTACGCCAAGTCATTGTCGTGCTAGATTGGCGCCTCAATGTCTTGCCATCACGGAGCCGATCTATGCGAACGCCAACAAGGCAGCAAGCCTATGACGAGGCGAAGCGATTTATCGAGACCATTGGCCTGCGAGATGCACAGGCGCTACGGCACAAGTTTGGCATTTCCAGCGCAGTGGCCGAAGAGATATTCGAGTGCATTGATGAATACTTCGATGAGGGGGCAAGCCTATCCATTGCGCCACTGGAGACGGCCTTTGATTCGCGTACGCAGAAAAGGCCATGGATTGATGTCTATGAAACCAACGGAAAGGCACTAGGAATGGAGTGTGTGCTCTTTGAAAATGGCAGGCCCGGTGAGGCTATTCTTCATATTGAAGTTTCAGAAAATAGCGAAAAACTGGATCTGTACTACAAGTACATTGGATCCTGATGAGATTTCTGGCTTGATCTCCTCAGGTTAAAAGGCCCTGCCGCTGGCAGCGGTACGCGGATCTGTTCCCGGCGGGTCAAGGATCCGGCCGCCTCAAGCTGCCTCAAGCCGCCGCGAGCGCAGCGCCCGTGGGCTTCCAGACCGCGCCAGCATAGAACTCCGCCCCAAAATCCGCCGGCACGTCTGCACGAATCCTCTGCTCATGCAGCGCCAGGTCGGCCAGCAGCAGATCCCGGCTGATGCGGGCGACCGAGCCCGGAATATCGCGCCGCATGCTGGGCACATCGCCCAGCGGCACGCCGACGCTGGCAAAGCCTGCCGGGTTATGCACATGGAGATCGCGCAGCCACGGCGCGGCACCCGGTGTTTTCTCAAGGTACTCAAGGCCGCTGCCCAGGTAGGGCGACGCGGCGAGCTCGTCGTCGCGCGCATCGGCCGCGGGCTGGTAGCGGTCGCGCCAGCGCAGGATATGCGGCGCCATGTCGGCCAGTTCCGCCCGCGCCGACGGATCCACCAGGTAGCCCGTGCCGGCAATCGCAAAGTCGAAACGCAGGGTCTGCCCTTGCACTTCTGTGACAATGCGGCCGGACTCCACCTCGGCGGCGGACAGCGAGGTGCTCAGGTGCAGATGGAACTGCGGGAATTTGAGCACCCGCTCCACCGAGTCGGCCGGTGGCGTGGATCCGGCGCGCCGATAGCGGATGGCTTGCTCCCAGCGCGTGGCATCGGGCAGGGCGTGGTAATTGTCGTAAAGGCCGGGGTAGGCGCGCACGCGCGATACCGGCGTGGCGGCGATATGGTCGCGGCGCGCGAACAGGTGCACGGCGGCCGCGCCGGATTCCAGCGCCACGGCGGCGGCGTCGAAGGCGGAGGCCGCCGCGCCCAGCACGGCTACCGTCTTGCCGCGCAGCGCGCCGAAGTCGATGGCATCGGCCGTATGCGCGGCCAGCCCGGCGGCCACGGCCTGCGACAACACAGCGGGCACGAACGGCGCGCCATTGCCGGCCACGCCATTGGCCAGGATGACCTTGCGCGCCGTCTCGATGCGCGGCTGCCCATTCACTTCAAGATGCAGCCGGAAGTGCTGCAGCGCGGCGCCGGCGACGGGCTCGATGCGTACCACGCGCGTGGCGTAGCGCACCGGCACGCTGAGGAAGGTGCGGTACCAGTCCAGGTAATCGGCCCAGTCCAGGCGCGCAATGCGGTCGATGGCGGCATAGGCCTCGGCGCCGTGCCGCGCTTCATACCAGGCCTGGAAGCCCAGCGTTGGCAGGCCGAGCTCGGGCCCGACCAGGTTCTTGGGCGTGCGCAGCTTCTGCATGCGGGCGCGCGCGCGCCAGACGCCGGCCAGCGCACCGTCTGGCGCGGCGTCGAGCACCGTCACGCGGCCAATGCCCGCGCGGCGCAGCGCGAAGGCATAGGCGCTGCCGCTCTGGCCGCCACCAACGATGGCCACGTTGTGGTCGATGCCGGCATGGTCCGGCACCCAGTTGTCGGGTGCGGGGCCGAGCAGGCGCAGCGTTTCGCGTGCGAGGAAATCGGGATCGGAGCCGGGGAAGGAAGAGGTTGTCGTCATGCTGCAGCGGCAAGGGTTGAGGCGGCGGGCCTGGAGGAAGCGGCGGGATGCGCTGGGCGCTTGAGCCCAAGGTGCTCGCGCAGCGTGCTGCCGTCGTACTCCGCGCGGAACAGGCCGCGGCGGCGCAGCTCAGGCAGCACCAGCGCGATGAAATCGGTGAGTCCGCCCGGCAGCACCGGCGACATGATGTTGTAGCCGTCGGCGCCGTATTTGCGGAAGCGCTCTTCGAGCTGGTCGACGATCTGCTCGGGCGTGCCGATCACCTGCCAGTGGCCGCGCGCACCCGCAACGCGCTGGTAAAGCTGGCGGATGGTCAGGTTCTCGCGTCGCGCAAGGTCGATCACCAGGCGCTGGCGGCTCTTGCTGGCATTGGTCTCGGGCAACTCGGGAATCGGGCCGTCGAGCGGATAGCCTGACAGGTCGAAGCCGCCCGTCAGGCCAGACACCAGCGCCAGGCCGACCACCGGGTCGATCAGCGCTTGCAGTTGCTCGAATTTCTCTTTGGCTTCGCTTTCACTCTGGCCCACCACCGGGAATACGCCGGGCAGGATCTTCAGGTCATCCGGCTCGCGCCCGTAGCGGGCGAGCCGGCCTTTGACGTCAGCGTAGAACGCCACGGCATCCTCCACCGTCTGCTGCGCCGTGAACACGGCTTCGCCCGTGCGCGCGGCCAGTTCCTTGCCGGCTTCGGAGGAGCCGGCCTGCACCACGACCGGATGGCCCTGCGGCGTGCGCGACACGTTGAGCGGCCCCTGCACCGAGAAATGCTTCCCCTTATGGCCTAGCACATGGCGCCTGGCAGGCTCGTAGTAGCGGCCGCTGGCCTTGTCGCGCAGGAAGGCATCGTCCTCCCAGCTGTTCCACAGTCCGGTGACCACATCGGCGAACTCCGCCGCGCGCTCGTAGCGCTCGGCGTGGGCGAAATGGTGGTCGCGGTTGAAGTTGCGCGCTTCGTGCTCGTTGGATGAGGTGACGAGGTTCCAGCCGGCGCGCCCGCCCGAGATATGGTCCAGCGAGGCGAACTTGCGCGCCACGTGATACGGCTCGTTGAAGCTCGTCGAGGCGGTGCCGACCAGGCCGATGCGCTGCGTGACCGCGGCCAGCGCGGACAGCAGCGTGATGGGCTCGAACTGCGCCTGGTAGCTGTGCGCGGTACGGCTGAGGAACTCGACATCGTCGCCGCGCGTGCCTACGCCGTCGGCCAGGAAGACCAGGTCGAACTTCGCCGCCTCGGCGGCCTGGGCGAGCGCGATGTAGTGCTTGAAGTCGATGCCCGCGTCGGCCTTGGCATCGGGATGGCGCCAGGCGGCGATATGGTGGCCACTGGGGTAAAGAAAGGCGCCCAGGCTGAGGAAACCGCTACGTTGAGCCATGATTGCTTATCGGTTGTTGAGGGATATCAGGCGGCTATGCGTGTGCTTTGCCGGCCTTGCGGCCGTGCCAGCCCCAGGTGCTCGCGCAGCGTGCTGCCTTCGTACTGCGTGCGGAACATGCCGCGCCGCTGCAGGATCGGCACCACGCCGTCGACAAAGTCCTGCAGCCCGTCGGGCAGCGCATCGGGCATCAGGTTGAAGCCATCGGCCGCGCCGTGGCGGAACCAGTGCTCGATGTCGTCGGCAATCTGTTCGGGCGTGCCCACGATCACGCGGTGGCCGCCGCCGCCCGCCAGCTCGCGGATCAGTTCGCGCACGGTGTAGCCATGGCGCCGCGCCAGCGCCAGCGTGGCGTTGAAGAAGGTGTGGTTGCCATTGCCGTTGGCGGGCAGGGCGAGGTTGTCCGGCAGCCGCTCGTCCAGCTTCAAGCGGTCCGGCGTGATGCCGAGCGTGCCGGCCAGCCGCGCCAGGCTGTAGTCCCAGGGGATCAGGTCGATCAGCTCGTCGCGCCGCCGGCGGGCCTGGGCTTCGGTGGCGCCGATGATGGTGGTCAGGCCGGCCAGCACCTGCACGGCATCGGGCCCGCGCCCAAGCGCTTGTGCGCGCGCCTTGAGCTCGCGCCCGTAGGCCAGCGATTCCTCGAACGATTGCGATGCCGAGAACACGGCCTCGGCATGGCGTGCGGCCAGCTCGCGCCCGTCGGCGGAGCCGCCGGCCTGCACCACCACCGGATGGCCTTGTGGCGAGCGCGGCAGGTTAAGTGGCCCCTGCACGCTGAAATGCTCGCCATGGTGCGCAATCGGTTGCACCTTGGCGGTGTCGACGAAGCGGCCCGATGCCTTGTCGCCGAGAAAGGCGTCGTCCTCCCAGCTGTCCCACAGGGCCTTGACCACGGACGTGAATTCGGCCGCCCGCGCATAGCGCTGCGCGTGGTCCGGCGCCGCATCGCGCCCGAAATTGCGCGCCGACGGCACATCGGCCGTGGTGACCACGTTCCAGCCGGCGCGCCCCGCGCTCACATGGTCTAGCGTGGCGAAGCGCCGCGCGATGTTGTAGGGCTCGTTGTAGCTGGTGGACGCCGTGCCGATCAGGCCGATATGCGTGGTCGCCGCCGCGATGCTGGCCAGCAGCACCGTGGGTTCCAGCGCCGGGATCGGGCGGAAATGAATCTGGTCGACGATAGCGGCGTTGTCTGCCAGGAACACCGCGTCGAGCTTGCCGGCTTCGGCGATCTGCGCCACGCGGATGTAGTGCCGCACGTCGGTAAAGGCGGCGGGATCGCTGTCGGGAAGCCGCCACGCGGAGGGCACGAAGCCCGAGTGCAGGATATTGATGTTGAGGTGGAGCTGGCGCTGGCGCGCCCCGTTCGATGCACTCATTGGTAGGTCCCCGGTTCCGGATGGCCTTCGCCCAGCACCCAGCGGCCGACATTGCGGGTCTTGTACTCGGACGGGTTGTGCAGGGTATGGATGCRCACGTTGCGCCAGAAGCGGTCCAGGCCGGTCTTGCGCACCGCCGAGCGCGCGCCCGTGACCTCGAAGATCTCGCTGGAGACCTGCAGCGCGACCTCGCCGGCCAGCACGTTGGCCGCCGCAATGGCCACGGCTGCTTCACCGCGCTCCTCGGCGCTGAGCGCTTCGCCGCGTGCGATCACGCTGTCAAGCGCAAGCAGCGCGCGGTCGGCCAGCGCGGTGGCGGCCTGGGTCTTGACCCAGAGCTCGCCGTATTGCCGGCGCACCCACGGGTCGTCCACATGGCGCCCCACGCCTGAGTGAATCCACGGGCGCGACTCATGCACCGTGTACTCACGCCCGGCGCGCAGCGCGCCTTGCGCCGTGCCGATGAACACATTGAGCAGCACGCTTTGCTGCTGCAGCGGCGTGACCGTGCGGTAGGGCTCGGCCGGCGCGCCGGTGGGGTTCAAGGGCACCGGCTGCCCGAGCACTTCGCTCTCGTGCACGCGCACGCCCTGGTAGGTGACGCGGCCGCTGCCGGTCTGGCGCTGGCCGATGCCGTCCCAGTCGTCCTCGATCACGATGCCCGCGCGGTCCGCGGGAATCGCGGCAAAGCGGCGTTCGCCGCTGTCGGCGTCTTCCCAGGCAATCGCCAGGAAATCAGCCACGTGCGAGCCGGAGGTGAAGGGGCGGTAGCCGTCCAGCACGAACCACTCGCCATCGCGCCTCCCGAACAGGCTCCTGGAAAAGCTGTTCGCCGTGTTGCCCCAGAACCAGTTGCCCTCGGCCGAGCGGCGCCACAGGCTGGCAGCCTTCTCCGGTGCGTTGCGCAAGCGCGGGCTCAGCAGGCTGCTGTAGTGATAGCCGAACAGATGGCCGAGCGAGCCGTCCACCTGCGCGAACAGGCGCGTGATGCGCAGCACGGTCGACCAGGTTTCGCCCTGGCCGCCGACTTCGCGCGGCAGCAGCAACGTAAGCAGGCCGTGCTCCTTGAGCAAGCGGATCTGCTCCGCGGGTTTCCCGCCGAGGTGGTCGCGGGCGATGGCGTCTTCGGCGAAGCGCTCGCGCAGCAAGACCGCGCGGGCGATGAATGGGTTGCTGGTGTCCGGCTCGAACAGCGCAGGTGCCGGTTCGGCCTGCGCATGAAGATAGGCGACGTTGGCGGTCATGATGTTCAACGGGTTTAGCGGGTTTAGCGGGTTTAGCGGATTCAGCGATAGATGGCAGGCGAGGGGAACTCGCCCGTGAGCAACCACGTGCCCACCGTGCGCTTCTTGTACTCGGCCGGGTTGTGCAGCGTGTGGGTGCGCACGTTGCGCCAGAAACGGTCAAAGCCATTGGCGTTGGTGGCGGAACGCGCGCCCATCACCTCGAAGATCTCGTTCGATACGGCCAGGCCGGTTTCCCCGGCGTACAGGTTCGCGGTAGCCAGCGCGATGGCTACGGGCCCGCGCTGCTCCAGCGTCAGCGCTTGTCCGTAGCCATAAATGGCATCCAGGCTGCGCGCCGCCTGGTCGGCCAGCTCGGTTGCCGCCAAGGTGCGGATGGCGAGCTCGCCGTATTTGCGCTGGACCCACGGATCATCGACATGGCGCTCCACGCCCGAGTGGATCCATGGGCGCGATTGCGTGGCGGTATAGGCGCGGCCTTCGTCTAGCGCGCCCTGTGCCGTGCCGACAAACACGTTGAGCAGCACGCTTTGCTGCAGCAGCGTGGTCAGCGATGCGAAAGGGGTGAGCGGATCGTCGGGCTTGCCGAGCAGTTCATCGTCGCGCACCAGCACGCCGTTGAACGTCACGGTGCCGCTGCCGGTCTGGCGCTGGCCGATGCCATCCCAGTCATCCTCGATCACGATGCCCGCGCGATCGGCTGGCACCACGCCCATCAGGCGTTGGCCCAGCGCGTTCTCCCAAGCCAGCTGGATCACGTCCGCCACTTGGCTGCCGCTGGAGAAGGGCCGGAATCCGGTGACCACCCAGCCATCGTTGCCGGGGGCGCGCTGCGCACTGGACGTCTTCGACAGCGCATTGCCCGAGTTGCTCCACAGCCATTGCGCCTTGGCGGCGGCGCGCAGCCAGCGCTCCTGCTGCGCCGGCGTGCCGCGCGCCTGCACGGCGTGCACGGGCAGATGGTGGTAGCCGAAGAGGTGGGCCAGCGAGCCATCGGTACGTGCGAATTCGCGCACCACGCGCAGCAGTGAAAGCCACGAAGCACCGCCCCCGCCGTAGGCCGTGGGAATGCCCGCTGAAAGCAGGCCGCTTTCCTTGAGCAAGCGGATTTGCTCGGTAGGCCGGCCGCCAGCCTTGTCGCGGGCGACGGCATCGGTATGGAAGGTCTCGCGCAGCACCACCGCGCGGGCGACGAAGGGATCGTTCAGATCGGGGCCGAAGTTGGACATGCCGCGTTGTCTTCTCGAAGTTGCACCCGAGACACGATAGAGCAAGGTTTGCGCGCCACCAACGAAGCAAACCGCGCTTGCATATCCACTTTTGTGGATGCTATTGCGCTATGGATTCTGCAACGCCGGCTCCCTGGTTTCCTTTCCCGTTTCGGCGGCGCTATAACCGTCACCCGTCCACTCGATAAAGCAGAGCCCGTGGCCAAAAGGGTCGGACAGCGTCGCCTGCCGTCCCCAGGCGAAATCCTGCGGCCAGTCCTCCAGCTCGGCGCCGGCTTCCAGCGCACGCTCCACCGCGCTTTCCAGGTCCGCCACCACGAAATCGAGATGCGCCGGCGTCCAGCGCCGGCGATCGTCGCGCCGGCCGTCGGCGCGCGTGCTGGGCCTGGTGCCCGGCGCCTTGGCCTGCAGGTAGATCGGCGCGCCGCCGCCCAGCATTTCCGCCACGGAGCCGTCGAACAGCTTGCGCGCCAGGCGCAGGCCAAGGCCGTGCTGGTAGAAGCSGATGCCGTGCGCGAGGTCGTCGACGTCGATATTGATCAGCAATTGCATCGCGGTCTCCTGCTTGGAATGGGGGCGCGGCCCGCAAGGAAGCACTCCGCCCGAAGACCAGGATTGTGCGCCGGCACTCCTGACACGTACTGTCAGGAGTGTTCTACTCGGCGCCTGTGACGCGCAAGGCTGGTAGCGGCCCCGGGAAGGCCCCCGGAGGGCCTCAGGCGCGCATTGGCGCCAGCAGGGCATCGACCACGGGTGCCAGCGCATCGCCTAGCGCGATGTGGTCGGCGGCGTCCAGGTGCACGCCGTCGACTTCGCTGCTATGGATTACCGTACCGGTGTCGAAACAGTCGCAGCCGCGCGAGCGGCAGACTTCCTGGAAGGCTTGCGCCAGCCCCACGCATTTGTGCTCGCCCCCGGCAAACTTCGGCGCCAGCGGCCCGCGCGGCGTGGTGATGGGTGGGGGCACCAGCACCAGCACCGGCGGCACGGGCATGCCGGGCTCGATGGGTGCGCCGCGGATGGTGTCGAGCAGGGCGCCGATGCCTTGCGCGGCGTGCCAGGCGTTATGCGGGTGCATGGACTGGAAATCGTTGCTGCCGAGCATCAGGATCACCAGCGCCAGTGGCGCGTGCAATTCCATGCGCTGCGCCAGGCCTTGGATGCCGTTGCGGCCCGGCTTGAAGGGATCGTCCCAGACCGTGCGGCGGCCGTTGAGGCAGTCTTCCAGTATCCGCACGGGGCGCTGCCCGCCGGCCTTGGCACCGTTCAGGGCAAGCTCCAGCCGGCCGGGCCAGCGCACCGCCCAGGGCAGGCGCTGCCGCGTGCCCGGCACGATGCCCCACGATAGCGAGTCGGCGTAGACCAGTACCTGCAGCGGATCGATGGCGCCAAGGACATCGGTTCGGGTGTCGGGAGACGGCAGGGCGCTCATGGGCGGGCTCCGGGAAGTTTTGCTGCGGACCTTGGCACAGACCTTCATAATATCGGCTAACTATAGATCGGGAGAGTTAAGTTGCGTTTCGAGCACCTGGTGGAGATCAACGATCCACAAAATATCCAGTTGGACACGCTCACGCCGGAGCAGCTCTGGCAAGGGCTGGTGCTGCGCAGTGCCGAGCCCGAGCTGTTTGTCATGGGGCTGGACCGCGCGGAGATCGTGGAGCGCGGCGACAACTGGGTCGAGCGCAAGCTGCATTTTGGCAAGGCCACGATTCGCGACCGCGTCGTCTTCGAGCCGCGCCGCGTCGTGCGCTATGAAACCGCCCCCACCGACGAGCACGCCGGCGGCACCCTGACCATGGCGATCGAGACGCCGGGCCCGGGCGCCTTGCTGCTGCGCTTTGTCTACGAAACCACCATGCCCGCGGTGGACGACAGCGGCGACGATCGTTTCGCCGAAATCGTCAAGTCGGCTTATCACGAGGCCGACCTCGACACCGTGCGCAAGATCCGCGAACTGGCCGCCCTCGGACGGCTGGGGTGAGCGAGCTGCCCTCGTCGCCTGCCGCCGGCAGGCAGCCGGGTGGTCCGACCCGGGAATCGCTGCGGGCACGCTATGGCAGCCAGCTGCGCTGGCTGGTGCTGCTGACGCTGATGCTGGGCACGGTCTCCTCGATCGTGTCGTCGACCATCGTCAACGTAGCCATTCCCGACCTGAGCCGGCATTTCGTGCTGGGGCAGGACAGCGCGCAGTGGGTGGCGGCCAGCTTCATGATTGCCATGACGCTGTCGATGCTGCTCACGCCGTGGCTGCTTAACCGCTACGGCTTGCGCCGCACGTTCATTGGCAGCTTGCTGCTGCTGGGCATGGGMGGGCTGGTCGGCGGATTCTCGCCCACGTATGGCGTGATGATCGCCATGCGGGTGGCCGAGGGCATTGCGGCGGGGATCCTGCAGCCGCTGCCCAACATCCTGATCCTGCGGGTGTTCGAGGAGCGCGAGCAGGGCAAGGCGATCAGCATGTTCGGCTTTGGGGTGGTGCTGGCGCCGGCGCTCGGCCCCAGCGTGGGCGGCTTCCTGGTCGAGGCCTTCGGCTGGCGCTCGATCTTCTTCGTGGTGGTGCCGCTGACGCTGATTGGGCTGTGGATGGCGCGCCGCTTCATGGCGGTGGACTCGGCCATGATGGGCGAGCGCAAGCCGCTCGACTGGCAGGGCCTGGGCCTGGCCGGCATTGCCACCGTGAGCCTGCTCAACGGGCTGGTGCAGATGCGCGAGAGCCTGCCTGCCGGCATGGCGCTGGCTGGCTTTGGCGTGCTGATGCTGGTGGTGTTCGTGCTGTGGCAGTTGCGCGCGGAGAACCCGCTGATGAACATGCGCCTGTACAGCTACCGGCAGTTTTCGGCCGGGGCGGTGGTGGCGTTCATCTACGGCGCGGGGCTGTTCGGATCGACCTACCTGCTGCCCGTCTACATGCAGATGGCGCTGGCCTATACGCCGTCGCGCGCCGGGCTGGTGCTGCTGCCGGCCGGCATCGCGCTGGCCCTGACCATTGCCGCGGCGGGGCGGCTGACCCATCGCGTCTCGCCACACCTGCAGGTGTCGTTCGGGCTCGCGCTGCTGTCGGCTTCATTCCTGCTGATGGCGATGGGGTCCCAGGCCACGCCTTACCTGCTGCTGGTGGGGTTTGCGGTGCTGGGGCGGATCGGGCTTGGCTGCATCCTGCCGTCGCTGACGCTGGGCTCGATGCGGGGCGTGGATTATTCGCTGATTGCGCAGGGTTCCAGTTGCATCAACTTCATCCGGCAACTGGGCGGTGCGATCGGGGTAAGCCTGGCCGGCGTCGGCCTGCAATGGCGGCTGGCCGCGCAGGGTGCGGTGCTCGGTACCGACGGCGACCCGGCCGCGCGCATCCGCGCCTTCGACGAGACCTTCCTGGCGGTTGGCCTTGTCATTGCCACCGCCATCCTGGCAGCCTGGCGGATACGGCCAAGGCCGCTGGCCGAAGCCTGAAGGGTTAGCCGGCTGAGCGCGGGCTAACCCATATGGCATATGGCTTCAGGCGGTGGCGCCGCTGCGCAGTTCTTCCACCAGCGCGATGTATTTTTCCTGCGCGTCTTCCTGGGCGGTGCCCTTGAGCGTTTCCCAGGCTTCGAACTTGTAGCGGCCGACGAAATCGGTCATGCCCGGCTTGTCGCCATGGGCGTCGCCCTCGCTGCCTTGCTTGAACAGCGCGTAGAGGCGCAGCAGGGTCATGTTGCTGGGGCGCTCGGTCAGTTGCTTGACGTCGATCTGGGCTTGGGCAAAGCGTGCCTTCAGGTCGCTCATGGGGTTCTCCTGGCTGGATGGGGGGATGCGTTCTGGATTCGGTGTTCGGGAAAGACCCGGCAGCCGCGATGATAGCGCCCGCCACCGCGCGTTTGAGCCGAAAGAAACCGAAGAACGCTTCAGTCTGGCGCACCCCGGGCGGGGCGTGCGCACTGCACGCTAGTTCAGCTTTTGAGGCTGCTCCGGATACAATCTCGCCATGTCCTGGATTCTTGCAGTTGAAACCTCCACCGAGTGGTGTTCCGTCGCGCTCGGGCGCATTGCCGATGGCGGCGCCCTGGAGTGCCTGGTTCGTCATGAACACACCGGCCCGCGCTCGTCTTCGCGCGTGCTGCCGGCCGCTGGCGAGTTGCTGGCCGAAGCTGGCATTGCCCTGTCGGACTGTGCCGCCATCGCATTTGGCGCCGGGCCGGGCTCCTTCACGGGCCTGCGCACCGCCTGCGGCGTGGCCCAGGGCCTGGCCTTTGGCGCCGATCTGCCTGTGATTCCCGTCAATTCGCTGATGGCTTGCGCCGAACGCGTGCGCCTGGGCGGGGAAGGGATGCCGGCGCTGCCACCCGACGTCTCCGTGCTGGTAGCGCTGGACGCCCGCATGGATGAAGCCTACGCAGGCGCGTTTCGCTGGGATGGCGCCGCGCAGGCGTGGCAGGCGGCGACCGACATGCAGGTGTGCCCGCCGGAGGCCGTCAGCCTGCCCACCGGGCCGTTCTGGCTCGCGGGCAGTGCCGCTGCCGTGTTTGGCGAGCGCCTCAAGGCCACGGCGCTGGCGCTGCACAGCGTGCCCGAGGCCTTGCCCGCCGCGCCGGCCCTGGTATCGATTGGCTTGCGCGCGCTGGCCCGCAACGAAACCGTTGCGCCGTCCGATGCCATGCCGATCTATCTGCGCGACAAGGTCGCCCAGACCATCGCCGAGCGCCAGGCCGTGGCGGCGCAGCGCGCTGCGCTGGCGGCGGGAGACCAGCCGTGAGCGTGGAGCGCAACCCGCCACCGGACGCCGGCTCGGCCAATCCCGGCCAGGGCGCGCATGCAGCGTGCGGCAGCGGGTACGCATGGCCCGAGGTGCCGGTGATGCCAAGCGTGCCGGCGGGCTGGAGCATTGGCCGCATGACGGCGCTGGACGTGGAAGCCGTGGCGCAGATCGAAGCCCGGGCCTACACCCACCCATGGACCCGTGCCAATTTCGAGAATTCCGTCAAGGCCGGGCACATCGGCCTGACCTTGCGGGATAACGGGGGCGTGCTGGTCGCCTACACGGTGCTGATGCCGGTTGTCGACGAGATGCACCTGCTCAATATCACCGTGGACCCGGCGCGTCAGCGCGGCGGCCTTGGCCGGCTGCTGCTGGCCGCTGCCATGGCTACCTCGCACGCGCATCATCTGCACACCATGCTGCTCGAAGTGCGGCCCTCCAATGTGGGTGCCATCGAGCTGTACCGTCAGGCAGGCTTTGCCGAGATCGGCCGGCGCAAGGGCTATTACCCCGCAGCCGGCCAGACGCGCGAGGATGCGCTTGTGCTGCGCCGCGCGTGGGCGCCCACGGAGGCCGTGCCATGAGCCGCCGCGCCAGGTTCCTCGAAGTGCTCGGCATTGCCGATGAATGGGTGCTGCGCCGCGCGCCAGCCCTGCCGGAGGCGGTCGAGCCATCCGCCATGGCGGGGCTCGCCGACCCGAGCGCCGAAGATCCCATCGTCAACGACGACACGGCCTCGCGCGAAGCGGCCCAGGCCGCCGTGACGCTCGCCGCCGTGGCCGACGCTGGCGTGGACGAAGCCCAGCCCGGAGCGCAGGCCGAAGCAGCGCCTTCCGCATGGTCGGCACAAGCCGATATGGAAGCGGGCGTGTCGGCCACGGCCGAAGCCGCCGTCGCGCGCATGCCGTCTGAGCCTGCGGTGGCGCTGGCAGATACCGGCACGCGCGAAGCCGTGATTGCGCGCCTGGACTGGGCCGCGCTTGCGCAGCGGGTCTCCGGCTGCACCGATTGCCAGTTGTGCGATGGCCGCACCCAGACCGTGTTCGGCGTGGGTGACCGCCAGGCCGAATGGGTGCTGGTCGGCGAAGCCCCAGGCGAAAACGAGGACCTGCAAGGCGAGCCCTTCGTGGGCCAGGCCGGCAAGCTGCTGGACAATATGCTGGCGGCGGTCGGCCTGGCGCGCGGGCGCAACGTGTTTATCGCCAACGTGCTGAAGTGCCGCCCGCCCGGCAACCGCAATCCCGAGCCGGAGGAGGTCGCCCAGTGCGAGCCTTACCTGCGCCGGCAGATCGCGCTGATCCAGCCCAAGCTGATCGTGGTGCTGGGGCGCTTTGCCGCCCAGTCCCTGCTGCGCACCACCACGCCGATCGGCAAGCTGCGCGGCACTGTCCATAGCTACGAAGGCATTCCGGTGGTGGTGACCTACCACCCGGCCTACCTGTTGCGCACCTTGTCCGACAAGGCGCGTGCCTGGGAAGACCTGTGCCTGGCCCGCGAGGTACATGCCCGTGCGGGAGCCAAGGCCTGAGTTCGCGCTGAGCCCCGGCGGCGCCATCGAGATGGCGCCGCTCTGGCGCCATGCCGTCTCGCAGCGCCTGCGCGAGCTCGCCTGGTGCTCGCTGTCGCCTCCGCTGCTGGCATTCCTGCCGACGGACGACGCAGGCAACGCCAGCATCAATGGCAACGCCCCCGGGCATTCGCCAGCGGCGCTCGCGCGCTGGCCGGAAGGGGCGCTGGCCGCCTGGCAGCGTTGGCTGCCCGCTGCCGACCCCGCCGCGCTACCCCCCACCAYTGCCGAGCTTGCCGCGGGCCTGGAGCAGCAACGCGTGCGCGGCCCGTCGCCCGCGCCCAGCCTGCGGCTGGGCCGGCATGCGGAGCGCCTGCTGCAATTCACGCTGGAACACGCCGAGGGGCTGGAGCTGCTTGCGGCGAACCTGCCGGTGCGCCGTGCCGGCGCGCATGGCGTGCAAACGCTGGGCGAGCTCGATTTTGTCTGGCGCGACGTGGCCAGCGGCGCCACCGTGCACTGGGAGATGGCGGCCAAGTTCTACCTGCTGGTCGAGCCTGCGCCGCACGGCGCGCCGCGCGGCGGCGGGCCCGGCGCTGCCATGCTGGACCGCCATTGCTTCGTCGGCCCCAACCTGGTGGACCGCCTGGGCGACAAGCTGGATCATATTGTGCGCAGGCAACTGCCGCTGTCACGCACCCCCGAGGCCCTGGCGCTGCTGGGCCGCCCTGTCGACCGCAGCGAGGTCTACCTGCTCGGCTGGCTGTTCTACCGGGATGGCGTGGTGCCGCAGTCCATCGGCAGCCTGGGCATCGCGCCGGATCACCTGCGCGGATGGTGGTCCACCTTGCCGGACTGGCTGGCCTGGGCTGGCAAGCGCGAAGGCTCGCGCTGGTACCGGCTGCCGCGCTCGGCGTGGATGGCGCCGGCCAGGGTGCCGCAAGCGCACACGGAGACCGCCGAGGCGATTCATGAGGCACTGGCGCTGCGTTTTGCGGAGACGCATCACGAGAAGAACTGGCGCCGGGAAGCGCCGGTGATGCTGTGCGAGGTAGAGCCGGCGGGGCAGCCCGGCGTGTGGCGCGAGCGTACCCGCGGGTTCGTGGTGCCGCCGGGGTGGGAGGAGCGGGCGCGCGAGCGCATCGCCAGGCCGGTGGGCTGAACCGGCCCGTGGCGCAAGCGACGCTTAGAGGCCGTTTCAAAAAGATGCTGGCGTCGTTGCGCGACCTTGCCGTACCACTTGTACTGTCTGCGGCCGCAGGCCTAGCCAGAACCGCTTCGCTTCATTTTGAAACAGCCTCTTAGTGGTGCTTGTCCTCGCCGATCATGGCGAGCGAATTGAAGTTGCGCACGTTGTAGCGGTGCTGGCGCATCACCAGCAGCATGGTGGCGCACACGAAGATGCCGAAGGCCACGATGACAATGCCGATCGGCACATTGAGCTTGATCAGCAGCGCGTACAGGCACAGCATCAGCAGCACCGAGACGTTCTCGTTGAAGTTCTGCACGGCGATCGAATGGCCGGCCGACAGCAGGACGTGCCCGCGGTGTTGCAGCAGCGCGTTCATCGGCACCACGAAGTACCCGGACATGCCACCTACCAGCATCAGGAAGACGTAGGCGATCGCCATGTACAGCGGCATGTGCATGCCGAGCACATCCAGCGAAATCTCGGGCAGGCTGTTCTTGGTATAGAAGGCCATCAGCATCACCACCACGCCCATCGCCACGCCAAACGGCAGCACCGACAGCGACTTGCGCAAGGGGATGCGCATGGCCGCCATGATCGCGCCTACCGCCACGCCCACCGCCACCACCGCTTGCAGCAGGGCGCCTTGCGACAGGTTCAGGCCGAGCGATTTTTCCGCCCATTTCAGCACGATGAACTGCAGGGTGGCGCCGGCACCCCAGAACAGCGTGGTCACGGCCAGCGAGATCTGGCCGAGCTTGTCGCGCCACAGGGCGGTAAAGCAATCAGCGAACTCGGCGATCAGCTTGATCGGGTTCTTTTCCTGCTGGGGGTAGCGGGCGCCCGTCTCGGGGATGAACAGGTTGAATACGGCTGCGATCACATAGAACATCATGATCACCACCATGGCCGCCTCGGCCGGGGTATTGATGCCTGTGTTGACGTAGGGAACGTCGATGCCGAGCAGAAGTTGCGAGATGTGCACCGAGATCAGTGCCCCGCCCACCACGGTGCCCAGGATGATCGAGCACACCGTCAGGCCTTCGATCCAGCCATTGGCGGCAACCAGTTTCTCGGGCGGCAGCAGCTCAGTGAGGATGCCGTACTTGGCGGGCGAGTACGCCGCTGCGCCGAACCCGACGATGCCGTAGGCCAGCAGCGGGTGCAACCCGAACATCATGATGGCGCACCCCGCAATCTTGATGGTGTTGGTGATGAACATCACCTTGCCCTTGGGCATCGAGTCGGCGAAAGCGCCCACGAAGGCCGCCAGCACGACGTAGGACAGCACGAAGAACAATTTGAGCAGCGGTGTCATCCACTGTGGAGAGTGCAGCTCGGTCAGAAGGGCGATAGCGGCGATGAGGAGCGCATTGTCGGCCAGCGAGGAGAAGAACTGCGCGGCCATGATGGTATAAAAACCCTTCTTCATACTTTGGACTCTATCTCCATCGCTATCACCGTACATGTCAGGCAGCAGCGCGCCGCTGGGTGCTGTTGTTGCCTGTGGGGAACCTGGGCCCGTGTCGTTGTCAAAGTGATGCCCGGGCCAGCCGTGGGATCGCTGCGCAGCTTGCCTGACCGTGTTCGACATATTGCATCACTTTTAAAACATGGCCGGAACGTCCGGCTTTATAACACGAAAATAAGGCGATTCCGAGCTTCCACGGGCCGCCGGTTGGACAGCGCAAGCGCGCAGCGATTCCCTAAATGTTTGCCCTAATGTGTTCAAATAACGTCTGTGCGACGCGCTGCGCGTACCGGGTCTTCCCGGATATGGTGCATCCACGCGGCGGAAGTGATCCGGCCGACAGCCAGGATCCCCGCCGATCCGCCGCGCCGCAAGCCACTAGAAGCAGTAAAAAGCACTAGAAGCGATCTCATGCCAAGACCCATTCACGCCGTCATTCATCAACCGGCCCTGGCCAACAACCTGGACGTAGTGCGCCGTTGCGCACCCCAGTCGCGC
Organism: Cupriavidus sp. 05L411; assembly: GCF_056398045.1. Classification (NCBI taxonomy): domain Bacteria; kingdom Pseudomonadati; phylum Pseudomonadota; class Betaproteobacteria; order Burkholderiales; family Burkholderiaceae; genus Cupriavidus; species Cupriavidus sp. 05L411. The sequence continues at coordinate 224,376 of NZ_JBFTOQ010000006.1, forward strand.
GTCTGGGCCGTGATCAAGGCCAACGCCTACGGCCACGGCATCCGCCGGGCATTCGCCGGCCTGCGCGCCGCCGACGGCTTCGGCCTGCTCGACCTGAACGAAGCCGTGCTGCTGCGCGAGCTGGGCTGGCAAGGCCCGATCCTGCTGCTTGAGGGTTTCTTCCAGCCGCAGGACGTCCCCTTGCTGGAGCAGTACCGTCTCACCACCGCGGTGCATTGCGAGGAGCAACTGCGCATGCTGGAAGTGGCGCGTCCCAAGGGGCCGCTGGGCATCCAGCTCAAGCTCAACACCGGCATGAACCGGCTGGGCTTCCGCCCGGAGCAGTACCGCACAGCCTGGGAGCGCGCGCGAACCCTGCCATGCGTAGGCAGCATCGTGCACATGACCCATTTCTCGGACGCCGACAGCGCACGCGGCGTCGCGCACCAGCTGGAAGTCTTCGACGCCACTACCGCCAACCTACCGGGCGAGGCCAGCTTGTCCAACTCGGCCGCCACGCTGTGGCATCCCCAGGCCCATCGCGCATGGGTCCGTCCCGGCGTGGTGCTGTACGGTGCCTCGCCCACGGGCGTCGCGGCCGATGTGGCCAGCTTTGGGCTGCAGCCGGCCATGTCGCTGCACAGCGAGCTGATTTCGGTGCAGGACCTGCAGCCGGGCGATACCGTCGGCTATGGCTCGCTGTTCACGGCCGAGCGGCCGATGCGCATCGGCGTGGTGGCCTGCGGCTATGCCGACGGCTATCCGCGCCACGCGGCAGGCTGGGGCGACAAGCCGGCGCCGGTGCTGGTCGACGGCGTGCGCACCCATCTGGTGGGCCGGGTCTCCATGGACATGATCTGCGTCGACCTGACACCTTGCCCGAGGGCCAAGGTGGGAAGCGCCGTGACCCTGTGGGGCCAGGGCTTGCCGATCGACGACGTCGCCGTGGCCAGCGGCACCGTGGGCTATGAACTGATGTGCGCGCTGGCGCCCCGGGTGCCCGTCACGGTGGCGACCCTGACAGCGCCGGAGCAGCCTGCGCCGGCCTGAGCGGCCATGCAGGGCAGGGGCCGGGGCATTCGTCCCGGCCCAGGCGACCGATCCCGAGCCCCGCCAATCCCTTGCGCTTCCTTTTCAGCATCCCCTTTAGCAGCCCCTTCAGCATCCCCTAGGACCTCAGTTGGCCAAGCCCAAGAACGTCTATACCTGCACAGAGTGCGGCGGCACCTCGCCGCGCTGGCAAGGCCAGTGCCCGCAGTGCCAGCAATGGAACACGCTGGTGGAGAGCGTGGCGGAAACCCCTTCGACCAAGCGCTTCCAGCCGCTGGCGGCCTCGGCCATGGTGCAGCGCCTGTCGGAGATCGACGCCGCCGACGTGCCGCGCTTTTCCAGCGGCATCGAGGAGTTCGACCGCGTGCTCGGCGGTGGCCTGGTATCGGGCGGGGTGGTGCTGATCGGCGGCGATCCCGGCATCGGCAAGTCCACCTTGCTGCTGCAAGCCCTGGCCAACCTGTCCGCGCAGCGCCGCGTGCTGTACGTCAGCGGCGAGGAGTCCGGCGCGCAGATCGCATTGCGGGCGCAGCGCCTGGGCGTGGACAGCCCGCACCTGGCGCTGCTGGCCGAGATCCAGCTCGAGAAGATCCAGGCCACGCTGGAGGTGGAAAAGCCCGAGGTCGCGGTGATCGATTCGATCCAGACCTTGTTCTCGGATGCGCTGACCTCGGCGCCAGGTTCGGTCGCCCAGGTGCGCGAGTGCGCGGCCCAGCTGACCCGGATTGCCAAGAGCACCGGCACCACCATCATCCTGGTCGGCCACGTGACCAAGGACGGCAGCCTGGCCGGCCCGCGCGTGCTGGAGCACATCGTCGATACCGTGCTGTATTTCGAGGGCGACACGCATTCCTCGCACCGCCTGATCCGTGCTTTCAAGAACCGTTTTGGCGCGGTCAACGAGCTGGGCGTGTTCGCCATGACCGAGCGCGGCCTGCGCGGGGTCAGCAACCCGTCCGCGCTGTTCCTGTCGCAGCATGAGCAGGTGGTGCCCGGCTCCTGCGTGCTGGTGACGCAGGAGGGCACGCGGCCGCTGCTGGTGGAGGTGCAGGCGCTGGTCGACACGGCTAACGTGCCGAACCCGCGGCGCCTGGCGGTGGGTCTGGAGCAGAACCGGCTGGCCATGCTGCTGGCGGTGCTGCACCGCCATGCCGGCATTGCCTGCTTTGACCAGGACGTCTTCCTCAACGCCGTGGGCGGGGTCAAGATCACCGAGCCGGCCGCCGACCTGGCGGTGCTGCTGGCCATTCACTCCTCCATGCGCAACAAGCCGCTGCCACGCGGCCTGGTGGTGTTTGGCGAAATCGGCCTGGCCGGTGAGATCCGGCCCAGCCCGCGCGGGCAGGACCGCTTGCGCGAGGCGGCCAAGCTGGGCTTCTCGATCGCGGTAATCCCCAAGGCCAATGCGCCCAAGCAGAAGATCGAGGGCCTGGAAGTGATTGCGGTGGAGCGGCTGGAGCAGGCGATCGACCGGGTTCGGCATATGGAATGAGGCGTCCAGCCCGCTCCTGCTCCATTCCTGGTCTATTTCTGGTCCAAGCCTGGCCCTTTTTTCTGCAACTTTGGGTATATTCCGAATCACTTTCCAATCGGAGTTCATCCATGCGCACTTTCAACGTCCGACGCCACGCCGGCCTGCTAGCCGCGATCGGCTGCGGCGCCACGCTGCTCTCGGTGTCCGGCGCCGCCGCCGCGGCCGATGCCAGCAAGGCGTTCTTTGACGCAGCGCTGTGCAAGCCGCCCTACACCACGAAATCCGCCACCGCGCTTTATGAGGCCGCCGAGAAGCTCGCCAAGCCGGATCTGTCCAGGCTGGGCGCGGCCATCTACAAGCTGCCGCAGCCCATCGGGCAGGACGGTTTCCAAAGTGATGAAGTGGTATTCGCCGGTACGTCGGCTGGTGTGCTGGTGCAAGGCCTGCAGGCCGAAGCGCTGGCCGCGCGCTACCAGCTCAAGCAGGAGCCTTCGACGTTGCTGGGCACCGCCACCAAGGGCTTTGCCCGCGCTCTGCCGGCCGCTCAGCAGCCCCTGCCCGATCTCGGCACCGTTTCCATCGTGGCGCGCGAAAGCGCCGCGCTGCCTGGCAAGACGCTGCTGATCTGCGAGCTTGTCAGCCACGCGGATGCGCGGGCGCTCAAAGCCTACGAGCGCAGCCGGGCGGAGCAGGGCGCCGCTGCGCGCTGACACTGGCCCAGGAGAAGCTGCCACCATGCCCGATCAATGCCCTTCGGCGCCAGGCACGGCTGGCCATGAGCCGGTCGTGCTGGAAACCGCGCGGCTGCGCCTGCGCCAGTGGCGTGAGGCGGATTTCGCACCCTTTACCGCGCTCAATGCCGATCCCGTGGTGATGGCGTGTTTCCCCGCGCCGCTGGACCGCGCGGCCAGCGACGCGATGGCGCTGCGCTGCCAGGCGCTGATCGCGCAGCGGGGCTGGGGCTTTTGGGCGGTCGAGCGCAAGGCCGATGGCGCATTCATCGGCTTTGTCGGCCTGCACGAGCCTGCCGCTGCGTTGCCGTTTTCGCCCTGTGTGGAAATCGGCTGGCGCCTGGCGCAGGCGTACTGGGGGCAGGGTTATGCCTCTGAGGCGGCGCAGGCCGCGCTGCGCTTTGGCTTCGAGCAACTGGCGCTGGCGGAAATCGTCTCGTTCACCGCGCTGCCCAACGTCCGTTCGCGGGCCGTGATGGAGCGGCTGGGCATGGTGGCGGACGGCACCTTCGAGCACCCGGCGGTCGCGCCGGACAGCCCGCTGCGCAAGCATTGGCTCTACCGCTTGCCGTTGGCGCGCTGGCATGCGTCAATCCGCCGCAAGCAGCGCCTTGCCCATCGCAACGGATTGGGCGGGCGCGGTCCGCAAAATCGGTAATAATGTGCCTCGTATTGCGCGCCGGCGCATGTCGCCCGGCCCTTTTCTGCTAGTGAGCCATGCAAGCCAATTCCCGTAGTTTCTTTTTGCTGATCGCCGCGATTTCGTTCGGCCTGGTCGGCTATGCCCTCTACCTGCAGCATGTGGAGGGTTACCAGCCWTGCCCGCTYTGCGTSATGCAGCGCTTTGCCTTCGTTGGCATCGGCCTGTTCTCGCTGCTGGCCGCCATTGCGCAGAACACGCGCAGCCTGTGGCAGGGCCTGGGCATGTTGTCCGGCGTGGCCGGCATCGCGGTGGCGGCCTATCACGTGTCGCTGCTGCTCAACCCCAAGGCTAGCTGCGGCATCGATCCGCTGGAGAACTGGGTCAACCAGTTGCCCACGGCCAAGATCCTGCCGCAGGTGTTCTACTCGGATGGCATGTGCACCACGCCGCTGCCCCCGATCTTCGGCCTGTCGATCCCGGCGTGGTCGCTGATCTGGCTGTTCATCCTGTCCGCCACGCTGGCGGTCGGCATGATCCGGCGCGAGAAGAATTACCGCTGATCTGCCTGGCGCGCAGCGGCGGCTGCCGGCGCGCGCATCCCGGGGGCTGGCGCCCCCGGCACCCCTCGCACTATCAAACGATCAAACGATCAAACGATCAGTTCGATCTGCTCCTGCAGCTCCAGCCAGCGCTCTTCCAGCGTGTCCAGCTCGCCGCCGACCTCGCCCTGGCGCTTGAGCATCTCCAGCAGCTTTGCCTTGTTGGCCTCCGCATAGCTGGCTTCGTCGGCCATGAACGTGTCGATCTCGCTCTTGGCCTGCTGCAGCACGGCCATGCGCTTTTCCACCTTTTCCAGCTCCTTGGCCAGCGGCTTGCGCAATTGCGTCAGGCGCTGGCGCTCGTCGGCCTCGGCGCGGCGCTGGTCGCGGCGGTTGGCGGTGGAGGCGGCTGGCGCTTCACCGTCTTCCTGTGCGTGCGCCGCGGTGGCCGCGTTGCGCTTGGCCGCGGCTTGCTTGAGCAGCCAGTCGCGGTAATCGTCCAGGTCGCCGTCGAAGGGCTGGATGGTGCCGTCGGCCACCAACAGGAACTGGTCGGTGGTGGCGCGCAGCAGGTGCCGGTCGTGGGAGACCACGATCAGCGTGCCTTCGAACTGCGCCAGCGCCATGGTGAGGGCCTCGCGGGTGTCGAGGTCCAGGTGGTTGGTCGGCTCATCCAGCAGCAACAGGTTGGGCTTTTGCCAGACGATCAGCGACAGCGCCAGGCGCGCCTTCTCGCCGCCGGAGAACGGCTCGATCGACGCGGTGGCCATTTCGCCGCGGAAGTTGAAGCTGCCGAGGAAGTCGCGCAGTTCCTGCTCGCGGGTGTCCGGCGCGAGCCGGGCCAAGTGCTGCAGCGGGGACTCGTGATCGCGCAGCGTTTCCAGCTGGTGCTGGGCAAAGTAGCCGATCTGCAGGCCCTTGCCCTGGCGCAGCGTGCCGGCCAGCGCTTCCTGCGAGGCGGCCAGCGTCTTGACCAGGGTTGACTTGCCCTGGCCGTTGGCGCCCAGCAGGCCGATGCGCTGGCCGGTCTGGATCGACAGCGTGAGGTTGTGCAGGATGGTCACGGGCGGCGCGTCCGGCGCGGGAGCGGGATAGCCGCAATCCACGCCTTCGAGCACCATCATCGGGTTGGGCGCCGAATCCGGCTCGCGGAACTCGAACGCAAAGCCCGCGGCGATATGCACCGGCGCCAGCCGCTCCATCTTCTCCAGTGCCTTGACCCGGCTCTGCGCCTGGCGTGCCTTGCTGGCCTTGGCCTTGAAGCGGGTGATGAAGGATTCGAGGTGGGCGATTTCCTTTTGCTGGCGCGAGTAGGCGGACTGCTGCAAGGCCATCTGCTGCAGGCGCAGCGTCTCGAACTGGCTGTAGTTGCCGCCGTAGCGGCGCAACTGCTGGTTCTCGATGTGCACGGTGACATTGCAGATCGCATCGAGGAATTCGCGATCGTGGGAAATCATCACCAGCGTGCCCGGATAGCGCGCCAGCCAGTCTTCCAGCCAGACGATGGCGTCCAGGTCCAGGTGGTTGGTGGGYTCGTCGAGCAGCAGCAGGTCGGACGGGCACATCAGCGCCTGCGCCAGGTTCAGSCGCATGCGCCAGCCGCCGGAGAACGAGGCCACCGGCTGCGATACCTGCGCCAGCGTAAAGCCCAGCCCCAGCAGCAGGGCCTCCGCGCGTGCCGGCGCGGTGTAGCCGTCGGCATCGGCAAAGGCGCCGTGCGCTTCGCCCTCGGCGCTGCCATCGCCGCTGGCCTGGGCCGCGGCGATGCGCGCTTCGATGTCGCGCAACCGGGTATCGCCGTCGATCGTGTATTCCACCGCACTGCGCATGACCGCGGGGGTTTCCTGCGCCACGTGGGCAGTACGCCACTGCGGCGGGATGGCCACGTCGCCGCCGTCCGCCTGCAATTCGCCGCGCAGCATGGCGAACAGGGTCGACTTGCCGCTGCCGTTGGCACCGACAAGGCCGACGCGCTCGCCGGGGTTCAGCGTCACGCTGGTGTGGTCGAACAGCACCTTGGTGCCGCGCTGGAGGACTAGCTGGTCGATTCGGATCACGGGAGGGGAAAGGCTGAAGAAGGCTGCGGGTCTGGGGCGGTTGCCCTTGTAGCTCGAAATCTAACCTGCCCCGGCATGGCACGGGGCAACCCGGCATTGTAGCCGCTTCGTATGGCGGCGCCCCCGGAACGCTCGGCGCATGGCGTATGGCCGTCTTTGTTTTCGATATGCCTAGGTGAAAACCCTTGGGCTGGTAAAACTCTATTTTCATGGCATGGGGTTTGCGTGTAAATTTATTTACATAGATCCGCGCCGGATGAAAACGCTGTTTCCCGCTGCGCGCATCTCCGACCAACCCAATGCACGCGCCATGACCATCGGTAACGGTACCCACGGCTCTGCCGGAAAAAACGGCAGTAACGGCAGTAACGGCAGCGCTTCGATCGCGGAGCGCATCGCCCGCGCCTTGCCCACGCTCACGCCAGCGCACCAGCGCATGGCGGAGTACGTGCTGGGCAACCCGTTCCGCGCCGCCACCATGCGCATCGACGAATTCGCCGATGCCGTGGCGGTGTCGGTGGCCACCGCGAACCGCTTCGCGCATGCGCTGGGCTTCGAAGGCTTCCCGCAGTTCCGCGCCGAACTGGTGCGCGGTTTCGAGGCAACGCTTGCACCAGTTGAGAAATTGCGCACCGAACTGGCGCGTCCCGCCACGGTGGCCGAAGTGTTTGCCGCGTCGCTGGAGGAGGATGTGCGCAACCTCGAAGCCTCGCGGCGCGCACTCGATGCCGAGACCTGCGAGCGCGCGGTGGAGGCCATCCTGGCGGCGGAGCGCATCTTCGTGGTGGGCTTCGGCGCCAGCGGCTTCCTGGCAGGGCTGCTGCAGCATGGACTGGATATGTCCTGCCGCACCGTGATCTCGGTCTCGGGCGCGGGCGGTGCGTCCACCGCGGCGCGCCAGTTGTTCAAGCTGCAGCCGCGCGACCTGCTGATCGTGATCGGCTTCCCGCGCTATGTGTATGACACCGTGGCCATCGCCAAGCGTGCACGCTCGCATGGCGCGCACATCCTGGCGCTGACCGACGGGCCCACTTCGCCGCTGGCGCCGCTGGCCGATATCGCGCTGTACGCCCAGACCGGACGCCAGCTTTCCGCCAATTCGGATGCGGCTGTGCTGGCCTTCATCGAGGCGCTGTGCGGCGCGGTGGCGTATCGCGCCGCGCATGCCGTCAAGGCCGCCGCCGAGATGACCGACTTCCTGCTGCCGTGGCTGCACGGCGCGCCCCCCGGACAAGGGCGGGATGGGCGCGAACAGCGCGAACAACGCCACGACGAAGCGGCTGAAGGCCGCGCCAAGGCGGCCACGGCACGCCGCAAAAAGACTTCCCCGAACGCATCGTGAACCTCATGAACACCCCAGTCATTGCTATCCACGGCGGCGCCGGCACCATTACCCGTGCCGCTATGAGCCCCGCCAAGGAAGCCGAATACACCGCCGCGCTGAGCGCCGTGCTTGAAGCCGGCCAGCGCGTGCTGGCCGATGGCGGCAGCGCGCTCGACGCTGTCACCGAGGCCGTGCGCCTGCTGGAGGATTGCCCGTTGTTCAATGCCGGCCGCGGCTCGGTGCTGACCCACGCCGGCACCTATGAGCTGGACGCCGCGATCATGGACGGCGCCACGCTGGGTGCCGGCGCGGTGGCCTGCGTCAAGCACCTGCGCAACCCGGTGCTGGCCGCGCGCGCCGTGATGGAGAAGAGCCAGCACGTGCTGTTCGCCGGGGAGGGCGCCGAGGCCTTCGCGCAAGCGCAGGGCCTGGAACTGGTGACACCGGACTATTACTTCACGCAGGCGCGCACCGATCAGTGGGCGCGCGCCCGCGCCGCCAGCGGCACGACCCTGCTGGACCACGACGCCGCCACGCTGGCCGCGGAACCCATTGACCCGGACACCAAGTTCGGCACGGTTGGCGCGGTGGCGTTCGATGCGCAGGGGCGCCTGGCCGCAGCGACTTCCACCGGCGGCGTGACCAACAAGCAGGTAGGCCGGGTGGGCGATACGCCCATCGTCGGCGCCGGCTGCTTTGCCGACGATGTGGCGGCGGTGTCCGCCACCGGCACCGGCGAAATGTTCATCCGCACCGTGGCCGCGTACGACGTGGCGGCGCAGATGCGCTACGCGAGCGTGCCGCTGGAAGAAGCCGCACGCCGCGTGGTGATGGAAAAGCTGCCTGCCATCGAAGGGCGCGGCGGCCTCATCGCCGTGGACCGTGACGGCAACGTCACGCTGCCGTTCAATACCGAAGGCATGTACCGTGGCTTCGCCCGGGTGGGCGAGGCGGTCAATGTGTGGATCTACGGCTGAGCGTGCGCGAGTACGGCAGCGGCATCCGCATGGCAAGCAACGCACCAAGCAAAGCACCAACAAAGCATCAACCTAGGCACTAAAGGGGGCCCAGTGGCTGCATCCTCTTCCCAGTCGACCATCGTCCTGCCAGCGCAACGCGTGGTAGCCGTCAACGATCTCACTGTGCGTTTCTCCACCTCGGAGCGCACGGTGGAAGCCGTGCGCAACCTGTCTTTCCACGTCGATCGTGGCGAGACGCTGGCCGTGGTGGGCGAGTCGGGCTCGGGCAAGTCGGTGACCTCGCTCGCGCTGATGCGCCTGGTGGAACACGGCGGCGGCAAGATCGCCACCGGCAGCATGGCGCTGCGACGGCGCAATGGCCAGGTGCTCGATCTCGCCACCGCCGATGGCGCTGCCATGCGCCGCGTGCGCGGCAGCGACGTGGCGATGATTTTCCAGGAGCCGATGACCTCGCTCAACCCGGTATTTCCGGTGGGCGAGCAGATTGCCGAATCGATCCGCCTGCACCAGGGCAAGAGTCGCGCCGAGGCGCGCGCCGAAGCCCTGCGCATGCTGGAGATCGTGCGCATTCCCGAGGCGCGCCGTGTGCTGGACCGCTTCCCGCACCAGCTCTCCGGCGGCATGCGCCAGCGCGTGATGATCGCCATGGCGCTATCGTGCAAGCCGGCGCTGCTGATCGCCGACGAACCCACCACGGCGCTCGACGTCACCATCCAGGCCGAGATCCTGCAACTGATCCGCAACCTGCAGTCCGAGATGGACATGGCCGTGGTCTTCATCACCCACGACATGGGCGTGGTGGCCGAGGTGGCCGACCGCGTGCTGGTGATGTACCGCGGCGAGAAGGTGGAGGAGGGCACTTCCGAGCAAGTCTTCGGCAAGCCCGCGCATCCCTACACCCGTGCGCTGCTGTCCGCGGTGCCCAAGCTGGGCGCCATGCGCGGCACCGACTGGCCGGCCAAGTTCCCGCTGGTGCAGCTGGACCAGGGCGAGCCGGTGGCGCCGGTGCCGCAGGATACGGTGGCGGTGGACGCCTCGCCGATCCTGCGCGTGCGCGATCTGGTGACCCGCTTCGACGTGCCGGGCGGCCTGCTGGGCCGCGTGGCGCGCCGCGTGCACGCGGTGGAGCGTGTGAGCTTTGACCTCTACCCCGGCGAGACCCTGGCGCTGGTGGGCGAGTCGGGCTGCGGCAAGTCCACCACCGGCCGCTCGCTGCTGCGCCTGGTCGACAGCCAGAGCGGCACCATCGAGTTCAACGGACAGGACATCAGCCAGATGCGTGGCGGCGCCTTGCAGACCCTGCGCCGCAATATCCAGTTCATCTTCCAGGACCCGTTCGCCTCGCTCGACCCGCGCGTGCCGGTGGGCTACTCCATCATGGAGCCGCTGCTGGTGCACAAGGTAGCCAGCGGCAAGGAGGCCGAGCAGCGCGTGGCCTGGCTGCTGGAAAAGGTGGGCTTGTCGGCCGCGCACGCCTCGCGCTACCCGCACGAGTTCTCGGGCGGCCAGCGCCAGCGCATCTGCATTGCGCGTGCGCTCGCCTTGAACCCGAAGGTGGTGGTKGCTGACGAATCGGTSTCCGCGCTSGACGTTTCCATCCAGGCGCAGATCGTCAACCTGATGCTGGACCTGCAGCGCGAGATGGGCATTGCGTTCCTCTTCATTTCGCATGACATGGCCGTGGTGGAGCGCGTGAGCCACCGCGTGGCGGTGATGTACCTGGGCCAGATCGTCGAGATCGGCCCGCGTCGCGCCATTTTTGAAAACCCGCAGCACCCGTACACCAGGAAGCTGATGTCGGCGGTGCCGATCGCCGATCCGGCGCGCCGCCACCTCAAGCGCGAGCCGCTCTCGGACGAAATGCCCAGCCCGATCCGCGCGCTCGGCGACGAGCCGGTGGTGCAGCCGCTCGTAGCAGTCGGCGGCAACGCCGCATCCCATCATTTTGTAGCCCGGCACGCCATCGGCGGCGCCTACTGAACTGACGAAACCAAGGAGAATCGATGATGACCCGTTTGGCCCCTTCCAAGTTGATCGCCGGTGGCCTGGCCCTGGCCGCGTTCGGCGCAGGTCCCGCCTTTGCCGCCAAGGATGCCGTGATGGCGGTGTACTCCACCTTCACCACGCTCGACCCGTACGACGCCAACGACACGCTGTCGCAGGCCGCCGCCAAGTCCTTCTACCAAGGTCTGTTCGGCTTTGACAAGGACATGAAGCTGATCAACGTGCTGGCCGAGAGCTATGAAGCCAGCAAGGATGGCCTGACGTACACCATCAAGCTGAAGAAGAACGTGAAGTTCCACGACGGCACCGCATTCGATGCCGCCGCCGTCAAGGCCAACTTCGACCGCGTCACCAATCCGGCCAACAAGCTCAAGCGCTACACGCTGTTCAACCGCGTGGCCAAGACGGAAGTGGTTGACGCCAACACTGTCAAGGTCACGCTGAAGGAGCCGTTCTCGCCGTTCATCAACGTGCTGGCCCACCCGTCCGCCGTGATGATCTCGCCCGCCGCGCTGCAGAAGTACGGCAAGGACATCGCCTTCCACCCGGTCGGCACCGGCCCGTTCGAGTTCGTCGAGTGGAAGCAGCCCGATCACCTGAAGGGCAAGAAATTCGCCGGCTTCTGGAAGACCGGCTATCCCAAGATCGACACCATCACCTGGAAGCCGGTGGTGGACAACAACACGCGCGCCGCCATCATGCAGACTGGCGAGGCGGATTTTGCCTTCAGCATCCCGTTCGAACAGGCGGCCGTGCTCAAGGGCAGTGCCAAGGTGGACCTGATCGCCTCGCCCTCGATCATCCAGCGCTACCTGAGCATGAACACCATGGTCAAGCCGTTCAACGACCCGAAGGTGCGCCAGGCCATCAACTACGCCATCAACAAGGACGCGCTGGCCAAGGTAGCCTTCGCCGGTTACGCCACGCCGATGGACGGCGTGGTGCCCGCGGGCGTGGACTACGCCGAGAAGCTGGGCCCGTGGCCGTATGACCCGGCCAAGGCACGCGCACTGCTCAAGGAAGCCGGCTACCCGAACGGCTTCGAGACCACGCTGTGGTCCGCGTACAACCACACCACCGCGCAGAAGGTGATCCAGTTCGTGCAGCAGCAACTGCAGCAAGTCGGCATCAAGGCGACCGTGCAAGCGCTCGAAGCCGGCCAGCGCGTCGAGAAGGTGGAGAGCGTGCAGAAGCCGGAAGACGCCGGCGTGCGCATGTACTACGTAGGCTGGTCGTCGTCGACCGGCGAGTCCGACTGGGCGCTGCGTCCGCTGCTGGCCTCGGAATCGATGCCGCCCAAGCTGCTGAACACCGCGTACTACAAGAACGACCAGGTCGACGCCGACATCGCCGGCGCCCTGCGTACCACTGACCGTGGCGAGAAGGCCCGTCTGTACAAGGACGCGCAGGAACACATCTGGAAGGATGCGCCCTGGGCGTTCCTGGTGACCGAAAAGGTGCTGTATGCGCGCAGCAAGCGCCTGACGGGCGCCTACGTGACGCCGGACGGCTCGTTCAGCTTCGACGAGATCGACATCAAGCAGTAAGCGCATTGGCTTGACGCGTGGCGCGTCCCATCAGCGCGGTGCCACGCGCTCAGCCATCGCTTAGCGGTACAGCGCAGTAAGCCGCGCACGGCCGCCTGCCCACAGTCGCGGGGGCAGGGCGGGCGGCCCGCGGTCTTTAATCATCCGGTGCATCATGCTGAATTACTTTCTCAAACGATTCCTGGGCGTGATCCCCACATTGCTGATCGTGGCAGTGCTGGTGTTCCTGTTCGTCCACCTGTTGCCCGGCGATCCCGCCCGGCTCGCGGCCGGCCCCGAGGCCGACCAGGCCACGGTGGAACTGGTGCGCCGCGATCTCGGCCTGGACAAACCGCTGCCCGAGCAGTTCGTGCAATTTTTCTCGAACGCCGTGCGCTGGGAGTTTGGCAATTCGCTGCGCACCAAGCGTCCGGTCAGCGAGGAAATCGGCGACCGCTTCATGCCGACCCTGTACCTGACGCTGGCCTCGATGGTGTGGGCGGTGATCTTCGGCATGGTGATCGGGATCAGCTCGGCCGTCTGGCGCAACCGCTGGCCCGACCGCTTCGGCATGACGCTCGCCGTGTCCGGCATTTCGTTTCCCGCCTTCGCGCTGGGCATGCTGCTGATGGAGGTGTTCTCGGTGCAGCTGGGCTGGCTGCCGTCGATCGGCGCCGATACCTGGAAGCACTACATCCTGCCGTCGATCACGCTGGGCGCCGCGGTGGCCGCCGTGATGGCACGTTTTACCCGCGCCTCCTTTGTCGAGGTGCTGAATGAAGATTTCGTGCGGACCGCGCGCGCAAAGGGCGTGGGCGAGTTCCTGGTGGTGGCCAAGCACTGCCTGCGCAACGCCATGATTCCCGTGGTGACCATGATGGGCCTGCAGTTCGGCTTCCTGCTGGGCGGCTCGATCGTGGTGGAAAAGGTGTTCAACTGGCCCGGCCTCGGACGCCTGCTGGTGGACGCGGTCGAGATGCGCGACTACCCGGTCATCCAGGCCGAGGTGCTGCTGTTCTCGCTCGAGTTCATCCTGATCAACCTGGTGGTCGACGTGCTGTACACCGTCATCAACCCCGCCATTCGTTACAAGTAAGTGAGGCCGGCATGACCCAGCTATCCACGCCCGCCAACGGCGAGCCCGCCGTTCCGGCCGCAGCCGCCACGCAAGAAGCCGTGCGCACGCCCTGGACCGAGTTCTGGCGTAAATTCCGCAAGCAGCACCTGGCACTCGGCGCCGGCGTGTTCGTGCTGCTGCTGGTGGCGGTGGCGGTCCTCGCCCCGCACCTGGTGCCTTACGATCCGGAGAACTTCTTCGACTACGACGCGCTCAATGCCGGCCCCTCCGCCGCGCACTGGTTCGGCGTCGATTCGCTCGGGCGCGACATCTTCAGCCGCATCCTGGCCGGTGCCCGCATCTCGCTGGCGGCGGGCTTCTTCTCGGTGATCATCGGCGCCATCGTGGGCACCGTGCTCGGCCTGCTGGCCGGCTACTACGAAGGCTGGTGGGACCGCATCGTGATGCGTATCTCCGACGTGCTGTTCGCCTTCCCCGGCATCCTGCTGGCGATCGGCATCGTGGCCATCCTTGGCAACGGCATGACCAACGTGATCTTCGCGGTGGCGGTGTTCAGCATCCCGGCGTTCGCCCGCCTGGTGCGCGGCAATACGCTGATGCTCAAGCGCCTGACGTATGTGGAAGCCGCGCGCAGCATTGGCGCGTCCGACTTCACCATCCTGATGCGCCACATCCTGCCGGGCACCATCTCGTCCATCGTGGTGTATTTCTCGATGCGCATCGGCACCTCGATCATCACCGCCGCCAGCCTGTCCTTCCTGGGCCTGGGCGCGCAGCCGCCCACGCCGGAGTGGGGCGCGATGCTCAACGAAGCCCGCGCCGACATGGTGACCGCGCCGCACGTGGCGATTTTCCCCAGCCTGGCCATCTTCCTGACCGTGCTGGCGTTCAACCTGCTGGGCGACGGCCTGCGCGACGCGCTGGATCCGAAGATCGACCGGCGCTAAGGAGCGCACGCGGATGTCCGGATCCATGCCGCATATCGGCGCGTTGCCAGCTGGCGCGCGCAACAGCATCACCGACGTGCCGGGCGTGGCGGTTGGCCAATGCACGCTGGCCGACGGCGCTTGCCAGACCGGTGTGACGGTGGTGCTGCCGCACGGCGGCAACCTGTTCACCGACAAGGTGCCGGCCGCCGCGACCGTGCTCAATGGCTTTGGCAAGAGCGTGGGCCTGGTGCAGGTGGAAGAGCTCGGCGTGCTGGAGACGCCCATCGCGCTGAGCAACACCTTCGCCGTGGGCGCGCTGTCGCAGGCGCAGATCCGGCAGGCCATTGCGGCCAATCCGGAGATCGGGCGTGCCTGGCCAACGGTCAACCCGCTGGTGTTCGAGTGCAATGATGGCTACCTGAACGACATACAGGCGATGGCCGTGCAGGAGACGCACTATGCGCAAGCCTGCGCCGCGGCCAGCGTGGATTTCGCGCAGGGCGCTGTCGGGGCAGGGCGCGGCATGTCGTCGTTCGGACTGAAAGGCGGCATCGGCTCTGCCTCCCGCCAGGTGGGCGGATACCATGTGGGCGTGCTGGTGCAGGCGAACTTCGGCACCTTGCCCAGCTTTACCGTGGCCGGCGCGCGCCTTGGCGGCTTGCTGGCCGAACGGCTCCAGGCGCATACGCAAGCGCCGGCGGAGTCAGGGCCGGAGAAGGGCTCGATCATCATGATCCTGGCCACCGACGCGCCGCTCGACGCCCGCCAGCTGCGCCGCCTGTCGCTACGCGCGGGGGCGGGCCTGGCGCGTACCGGCTCGGTATTCGGCCACGGCTCGGGTGACATCGCGCTCGCTTTTTCCACCGCCTACACCGTGCCGCAGCAAGCCGGCGCGCCCATGCCGGCGCTGGCCATGCTGCACGAAACCCGGCTCGATGCGCTGTTCCATGCCGCCGCCGACAGCGTTGAGCAGGCCATCCTGCATGCGCTGTGGCAGGCCGAAACCGTGCGTGGCCGCGATGGGCACCAGCGTGTCGCGCTGCGCGAACTGATGCCCGAGCTGCCGCAATGGCTGCTGCGCGCGGCACCGACGAACTGAATCTCCACAAGCCATGAAGATCCTGATTTCCACCGACATCGAAGGCGTAGCCGGGGTTTTCCATCCCGAGCAGACTCGCGCGGGCAACGGCGAGTACGAACGCGCCCGCGCCTGGATGACGGCCGAAGCCAATGCCGCCGTGCAGGGCGCCTTCGCGGGCGGCGCGGCCGAAGTGCTGGTCAACGACTCCCACGGCGGCTTTCGCAACCTGCTGCCGGATCAGCTCGACCCGCGCGCGCGCCTGGTGCTAGGCAAGCCGCGCTACCTTGGCATGATGGCCGGGGTGCACGACTGCGACGGCGTCTTCATGATCGGCTACCACGGCCGCGCGCAAAGCCGCGGTATCCTTGCCCACACCATCAACAGCAGCGCGTTCGCCCGCATCTGGCTCAACGGCCAGGAACTGGGCGAGGCCGGGATCTACGGCGCCCTGGCGGGCGAATTCGGCGTGCCGGTGCTGATGGCCAGCGGCGACGATGTCTTCGTGGAAGAGACCCGAGCGCTGATGCCCTGGGTGCGCTATGTGCAGACCAAGCAAGCCGGCGGGCAAGGCAGCGGCACCACGCTGTCGCTTGCCGCATCGCGCGATGCCATTGCTGCGCAAGCCGAGCAAGCCGTACGCGAGCAGGCCGGGCAGCCCCTGAAGATCAGCGGCCCGATCCGCTGCCGCTTGCAAACCCAGGGCCCGGCCTTTGCCGATCTGTTCTGCCAGTGGCCCGCGCTGGAGCGCGTGGATGGCGTGACGCTGGTATTCGATGCCGCTTCGGTGCAGGCGGCCGTGCGCATGCTGAACTGCCTGTCGGCGATGTCGTTCATGCTGAAGTAGGGCGCGGCGTGGCCTGTTGAGGCGGTTGTGCCCGAAAGTACCCGCTAGTGCCCGCTTGTGCCTGCTGCGTGCTTATGCCGTTGCTGGCCGCATGGTGGACAATGGCGGGTGGCAGGCGCCGGTTGCGCCCCGCGGGCAATCAGCTACTTCGCAGCACTCATCACGGCAGGCACAAGCAGATTCATGATCGCAGTCAACGACGGGAGCTGGACTCCCGTACGCAAGGATTTTGTCGAGCCCGGCACGCGCTGCCGGCAGCAGGTCGGCCGTGGGCGGCACCACGGCTTCGGTAACGGCCAGGCCTTTATCCTGCGCGACGGGCAAGGTCACGAGTACCCCTTTGGCGAGGCCTGCGCGCGGGCCGTGCTTGCCGAGCCAGACCTGTTGTACCTGGTGCCAGACTACACCGAGCGGGATGCCGGCCAGCCCGTGCCCGAAGCGACCGCGCCGGACAACGAGGAGTTCGAGGCCACCGGCCCGGCCGCTGCGCGTTCCCGCGGCGCGGCGGGCGGCCGCAAAGGCAAGGCCAGCGACGCCGCGCTGCGGCGTACGGCCGCCATCCGCTACCTCGTGCTGCGCATGGAAAAGGTGGCCGGCGTGCCGCGCGTGCAACCCACCGTGCGTTTTCCTGCGCTCGAAGCGGTGTATCAGTCCTACCTCGAGACCGGCGAGCTGCCGGATGCCCAGGTCAAGCGCATTCTCGCCATCGAGCGCAGCGCAACCACGCCGCCCAAGCTCAAGACCACCAACCTGCTCGATGTCTACACTGCGCACGTCAAGCTGGAGCGCGTGATCCAGGAATCCAACCGCGTCGAGCAGCGCCGGTTCCTGCGCAGCATCCATGACTGGCTGGCGCGCCACCTGGTGCTGTCCGCCGCCCAGATCGCCGCGGCAGGCATCCAGATGCATCCGCATGCGTTCCGCTCCCTGTTGCTGCGTGAGGCGGTGCCGGCGGATGCCGCCAAGGGCGAGAAGGGCGGGAAGGGCGATTCGGGTGCCAAGGGCGAGAAGGGTGCCAAGGGCGGCAAAGGCTAGCGGCCCGGCTTCGGGCGGCTTCGGATGGCAATGCCGGCCAAGTTGGCGTTTAATAGCGGCACCCCCACTCCTCGCCAAGCGCGAAATCTGCTGTCATGTCCTTGCACACCAGCTTTTCCCGCAGTTATGCCGAAGCCCGGCAGAAATTCCGTGACGCGGCCCAGGCTGCCGGCGGCACACTGACCGATTTTCCCCATCCCACCAAGCGCGGCTGCGCCGACGAGGAACTTGCCATGGATGTCGCCTGGGTGGGCGGCGCCGAGGCCGGGCGCGTGCTCATGGTGACTTCAGGCATGCACGGGGTGGAAGGCTTCTGCGGCTCCGGGGCGCAGGTCGCCATGCTGGCCGACGCGGATCTGCTGCAGGCGTGCGCCGGCGCGGGCGTGGCGCTGCTGCTGGTGCATGCGGTCAATCCCTACGGCTTCTCGCATATGCGCCGGGTCAATGAAGACAACGTTGATCTCAATCGCAATTTCATGGATTTCACCCAGCCGCTGCCCGACAACGCGCCGTACGCCGAGGTGGCGCCCATGCTGCTGCCCGAGCACTGGCCGCCCTCCGAGACCGATCAGACCGCGCTGATGAAGGCGGTGGCCGAGAAAGGCCTGCCCTGGTACCAGGCGGCGGTGAGCGCCGGCCAGTATCAGGCGCCCGAAGGGCTGTTCTTCGGCGGCAACAAGGCGACGTGGAGCAATTACACGCTGCGCCGCATCCTGGCGCGCTTCGGCGCCGGGCGTGAAGCCCTGCGCTGGATCGACCTGCATACCGGCCTGGGGCCTTGGGGCTACGGCGAGCCGATTTACATGGGGCCTGACCGCGAAGAGGCAATCGGCAAGGTGCGCGCTATCTGGGGCAGCCATGTCACCTCGATCTACGATGGCTCGTCGGCATCGGCCAATCTCAACGGCATGGCCTGGGTGGCCGCGCCGCAGACGTTGCCGACGCTGGCGTATAGCGGCATCGCGCTGGAGTTCGGCACCTTGCCTGTCACCGAGGTGCTGGAGGCATTACGTGGCGATCATTGGCTGCACCTGCATCCGGAGGCGGATGAAGGCCAGCGGAATTTGATTCGGCAGGCGATGTGGCATGCCTTTTATGGGGATGCGGACGACTGGCGGGCGAGCGTGGTGGAGCAGGTCAGGGAGGCGGTGGTGAAGGGGCTGGCGGGATGGTGAGGGACTGAGCGAACTATCCGGCCGTCGCGGCTGGTATCCATTGCGAAGAAAGACGGCCGCAGGAATCTGCGGCCGTGTCTTGTGCAAGCCTTCAACCTGGCAGCGCTTCGTAAGTCAGCAGGAACACCTGTTCCTCGCCAGCGCTGACCGGCAGCCAGACGATCTCCAGTTCGGGGAACGCGGCCTCCATATTGGCGTGCTCGTTGCCGATCTCCACCACCAGCGCGCCGCCCGGGTTCAGGTGCGCTTTGGCGCCGGCGATGATGCGGCGGACCACGTCCATGCCGTCGTCGCCGCCAGCCAGTGCGATGCGCGGCTCGGCCTGGTATTCGGCCGGCAGCGCTTGCATGGAGGTTTCGTTGACGTAGGGCGGGTTGGTGAGGATCACATCGTATTTGGCGCCCGCGGGCAGCGGTGCGTACAGGTCGCCCTCGTACAGGCTGATGCGGTCTTCCATCTTGTAGTCCGCCACATTGCGGCGAGCCACAGCCAGCGCATCCGGCGAGATGTCGACCGCATCGATGCGGGCCTTCGGCCAGACGTGCGCGGCGATGATGGGCAGGCAGCCGGAGCCGGTGCACAGCTCCAGCACCGGGCCGATTTCGGCGCTGTCGCCTACCCATGGTTCCAGCCCTTCATGCAGCAGTTCGCCAACGAAGCTGCGCGGCACGATCACGCGCGAGTCCACGTAGAAGCGCAGGCCGTGCATGAAGGCCTCGTTGGTGATATAGGCCGCGGGCACGCGCTCGGTCACGCGGCGCTCGATGACCTGCAGCACGGCGTCGACTTCTTCGGGCAGCAGGCGCGCGTCGAGGAACGGGTCGAGCGTGTCCAGCGGCAGGTGCAGCGTATGCAGCGTCAGGTACGCGGCCTCGTCATAGGCATTGGCGCTGCCGTGGCCAAAGGACAGCTTGGCCTGGGTAAAGCGCGATACCGCGAAGCGCAGCAGGTCGCGCACGGTGAGCAGGGGGGAGGAGGTTGCCATAACGTCTTTTTCTGGTCCGCGGCGATCAGGCGATCAGGCGTTCCAGCACGCCACGGTAAATGTTCTTGAGGGGTTCGATAAATCGCACTTCCACGTGCTCGTCGATCTTGTGGATGCTTGCATTGGGTGGCCCGAACTCGATCACCTGCGGGCAGATCTTGGCGATAAAGCGGCCATCCGAGGTGCCGCCGGTGGTGGACAGCTCGGTCTTGATGCCCGTTTCCGCCGCGATGGCGCCAGCCAGCGCTTCGGAGAGATCGCCGCGCGCGGTCAGGAAGGGCTCGCCGCCCAGGGTCCAGTCCAGGTCGTAGTCTAGCTGGTGGCGGTCCAGGATGGCATGCACGCGCGCCTTCAGGCCGTCGGGCGTGCTGGCGGTGGAGAAGCGGAAATTGAAATCGACGGTGACATGGCCGGGGATCACGTTGGTGGCGCCGGTGCCGCCGTGGATATTCGACATCTGCCAGCTGGTGGCGGGGAAGTACTCGTTGCCTTCGTCCCAGCGCTCGTTCACCAGGTCGGTCAATGCGGGCGCGGCCAGGTGGATCGGGTTCCTGGCCAGATGCGGGTAGGCGATATGGCCTTGCACGCCCTTGACGGTGAGCTTGCCCGAGAGCGAGCCGCGCCGGCCGTTCTTGACCATATCGCCGAGCGTGTCGACCGAGGTGGGCTCGCCGATCACGCAGTAATCGAGTCGCTCGCCGCGCGCCTTCAGCGCTTCAACCACCTTGACGGTGCCGTCGTGCGCGGGGCCTTCCTCGTCGCTGGTGATCAGGAAGGAGATGGAGCCGGCGTGGTCCGGGTGGGCCTGCACGAATTCTTCGACCGCTACCACGAAGCCAGCGATGGAGGTCTTCATGTCGGCGGCGCCACGGCCGTACAGCTTGCCGTCGCGGTGGCTGGGCAGGAAGGGGTCGGAGCCCCATTGCTCCAGCGGGCCGGTGGGCACCACGTCGGTGTGGCCGGCAAAGGCCAGCAGCTTGCCGTCCTGGCCGCGCGTGCCGCGCTTGACGGCCCACAGATTGGTCACGCGGAAGTCGTCCGGGCCGCTGACGATGGCTTCGCAGGCGAAGCCCAGCGCCTTCAGGCGGGTTTCCAGCACGGCCTGGCAGCCTTCATCGGCGGGCGTGACGGAGCGGCGGCGGATCAGGTCTTCGGTGAGGGCGAGGGTGGGGTTCATGGTGGCAGCGAGGAGGCACGTGGCGCCGGAGTCCGGCGGGGTGCATGGTTCGAGTCTTGCGTCCTGGCAGCGCGCATGTCCTGGCGCTGCCATCGGGCTTAAAAAAGGCTGGCGTAATTGTCCGGCGAAAACCCTACGCTGACGCTGCCCTTGTGGGCCAGCACCGGCCGCTTGATCAGCGACGGGCTTTGCTGCATCAGCGCAATCGCGCCGGCTTCCTGTTCTGCAAGCGCCTTGTCCGCGTCGGACAGCGCGCGCCAGGTTGTGCCTTTGCGGTTGAGCAGGGTGGCGAGCGGCACATGCGCGAGCCAGCCGCGCAGCATGGCTTCGTCCACGCCTTGCTTCTTGAAGTCGTGGAAGGTGTAATCCACACCGTTGGATTCCAGCCAGGTGCGGGCTTTCTTGACGGTATCGCAGTTGGGAATGCCGTAGAGCAGGACAGTCATGGCGATGAGCGGAGACGATGAGCGGAGAAACGCGGGGCCGGCCGGTCTGGCTAGCGCAGCAAAAGGTTGAGGGCGACCACCAGGCCGGCGAGCCCAAGCGCAAAGCCGGCCATGGCCACGCCGGTCATCAGGCGCAGGCGGCGATCCAGCCGTGCGGCTTCGCGGCGCAGGGCCTCGATGGTGATGGCGTGTTGCTCGGCCAGCAGCTTGACGGCCTCGGCCTGCTGCATGGCGGCGTTTTCCAGATCCGCAATGCGCGCGGCAGGGTCGCGCGTGTCCGGGCCAGGCGTGTCGGCGCTGCCATCGCGGCGCTTGCCCTTCTTGATCTTCTCGATGGTCTTGTTGGCCTGTTCGAGGATCGTGGGCAGCAGCGAGAGAACGGTGGTGACAGTGGTCGGGTCCAGGGCCATGAGTCGCTTGCGAAGGGCGGGCCAGCGGCGGCCGGCGGCGGTATCCATTGAGCGGGAACCGTTGGAGAGCGGGGAAAGGGGTGAGGGGAGCGTTAGCGTTCTGATCCGGCATTCCGGTTCAGGCCGGCCGTGCACGCGCACGGTTCCGGGCCAGGGGGCGCTCCCCTCGATGCAGCGGGCGAGATCAGTCGCCGCGCAGCAGGTCGTTCAGGCTGGTCTTGGCGCGGGTTTGCGCGTCCACCTTCTTGACGATCACGGCGCAATACAGGCTGTACTTGCCATCCTTGGAGGGCAGGTTGCCCGCCACCACCACCGAGCCAGCCGGCACGCGGCCGTAGTGGATCTCGCCGGTTTCGCGATCATAGATCTTGGTCGACTGGCCGAGGTACACGCCCATCGAGATCACCGAGTTTTCTTCCACGATCACGCCTTCGACCACTTCCGAGCGCGCGCCGATGAAGCAATTGTCTTCGATGATGACCGGGTTGGCCTGCAGCGGCTCGAGCACGCCRCCGATGCCGRCRCCRCCGGACAGGTGGMMGTKCTKGCCGATCTGSGCGCASGARCCGACGGTGGCCCAGGTGTCGACCATGGTGCCTTCATCGACGTAGGCGCCGATGTTGACGTACGAAGGCATCAGCACGGCGTTCTTGGCGATGAACGAGCCACGGCGGGCGACCGCCGGGGGCACCACGCGGAAGCCGCCCTTGGCGAAGTCGTCAGCGGTCCAGTTGGCGAACTTGGTCGGCACCTTGTCGTAGAACTGGGCGAAGCCGCCAGCGGACATCGGCGCGTTGTCTTCCAGGCGGAACGACAGCAGCACGGCCTTCTTGATCCACTGGTTGACAATCCATTCCTTGCCTTGCTTCTCGGCCACGCGCAGGGCGCCGGTGTCGAGCTGGCCGATCACATTGGCCACGGCTTCGCGGATGTCGTTGGGGGCGGACTTGGGCGAGAGGCTTGCGCGGTCTTCCCATGCCTGGTCGATCAGGGCTTGCAGTGCTTGCGTCATATGCGTGTTTTCAGTGGTTGATCGTTGTCTACAACAAAATACAGTGTGTGCAGTGCGGTGCGCTTTGTCCGCATCCGCTGGTTTCAGCCCAGCGACTTGCAGAAGGCGACGATGCGGCGCGCGCCTTCCAGGCATTCCTCGGGCGTGGCCACCAGCGCCATGCGCACGCGGTTGGCGCCCGGGTTGATGCCATCGGCCTCGCGCGCCAGGTAGCTGCCCGGCAGCACGGTGACGTTCTGCTCGGCCAGCAGCCGCGCGGCAAACTCGGTGTCGGACAGGCCGGTGCGCGAGACATCCGCCCACAGGTAGAAGCCGGCATCGGGCAAGGCCACGTCCAGCACCTCGGCCAGCATCGGCGTGACCTCGGCAAACTTGCGCACGTAGGCGGCGCGATTGTCGCGCACATGGGCCTCGTCGTTCCAGGCCGCCACGCTGGCGGTCTGCACCGCCGGGTTCATGGCGCCGCCGTGATAGGTACGGTATAGCAGGAATTTCTTCAGCAGGGCAGCATCGCCGGCCACGAAGCCCGAGCGCAGGCCCGGCACGTTGGAGCGCTTGGACAGGCTGGAGAACATCACCAGGCGCTCGAAGGGATGCGCGCCTTCGGCGCGGCCCAGCTTGTGCGCGGCTTCCAGTGCGCCCAGCGGCGGCTCGCCTTCCTTGAAATAGATCTCGGAGTAGCACTCGTCCGAGGCGATCACGAAACCATGGCGGTCGGACAGCGCGAACAGCTCGCGCCAGTCTTCCAGCGACAGCACGGCGCCGGTCGGGTTGCCCGGGGAGCACACAAAGACCAGTTGCACCTTGGCCCAGGTCTCGGCGCTAATGCGGTCGAAAGCGGGCGCGAAGTTGCGCGCCGGATCGCTGTTGGCGAACACCGGCGTGGCGCCGGCCAGCAGCGCCGCGCCTTCATAGATCTGATAGAACGGGTTGGGGCACAGCACCAGCGCGCCGGGCTGGCTGGCGTCGACCACGGTCTGGGCGAAGGCGAACAAGGCCTCGCGCGAGCCGGTGACCGGCAGCACCTGGGTGGAGGCATTGACCGCCGGCAGGTTGTAGCGGCGCTGGATCCACGCAGCCATGCACTGTCGTAGTGCATCCGATCCGGCCGTTGTGGGATAATTCGCCAGCCCTTGCAGCGCGTTCGACAGCGCTGTCTTGATGAACTCGGGCGTGGGGTGCTTGGGTTCGCCGATGCCGAAGCTGATCGCGGGCAGCGCGCCGTTTGGCTTGACGTCAGCCAGCAGCACGCGCAGTTTCTCGAACGGATAGGGCTGGAGCAGGTCGAGGCGGGGATTCACGATCAGGTTCAGGCCGGTAGGGCCAAGCTCAAAGCCGGTCATTATAAAGGATTGCCGGGCATTCCCGCGTGCCGGCAAGGCCCTGACGGCGCGGCATGGCGGCTGGTCCCCGGCCGTCCGCGACTAGCCTCGGCCGTCCCGCAGTGATTTTCCGATACCGAATACTGACTGGCTGCCCAAGTGGCAGCCTTAACCGTTTTCCCATGAGCAATCTGCCCGCAACTTCCACTGCTTCGGCCCCGGCCGACCCGCATGCCGTCAAATCCACCTTGTCCATTCTGCTGGGCGCCTCGGTCTGGGGCATCGCCTGGTTCCCCTACCGGGTGCTCGCTGGCTGGGGCCTGGGCGGCATGACGGCAGCCGCGCTGGTGAGCGCCGTGGCCGCGCTGATCGCCCTGGTGGCCTTCGCGCGCCACTTGGGCGGCCTGCGCTGGTCGTGGCTGTTCGTGGCGATCGGGCTGGCGGCGGGCGTGACCAACGCCGGCTTTGTATGGGGCAGCGTCAACGGCCATGTGATGCGGGTGTTGCTGCTGTTCTACCTGACGCCAGTATGGACGGCCTTGTTTGCCCGCGTCTTCCTGGGCGAGAAACTGTCAGCATCCGGCTTGCTGCTGGTGGTGCTGGCGCTGTTTGGCGCGGGGCTGATGCTGTGGACGCCGGAAGTGGGCCTGCCGCTGCCCACGCACGCGGCGGAATGGTCCGGCCTGATCGGCGGCATGGGGTTTGCCGTCAACAATGTGCTGTCGCGCCGGGCCGGGCAGCTTTACCCGGAGATGGATGCGCGTCTGCGCACCGTGATGGTCTACGTGGGCTGCACCGCGGTCGGCCTGCCGTGCGCGCTGTTGCTGGAGCCGGGCGGCGTGGCGCTGGCGCCGGTGATTGGCTGGGGCGGCGTGGCGCTGATGCTGGGTCTTGCTGCCACGCTGGTGCTGAGCAATTCGGTGGTCCAGTACGGGCTGCAGCGCCTGCCGGCCAACCGGGTATCGCTGCTGATGCTGTTCGAGATCGTGATCGCGGCGGTGTCGTCGTGGTGGCTGGCGACCGAGACGCTGAGCTGGAAGGAGGCCGCCGGCGGCCTGTGCATCGTCGCGGCTGGCGCCTTGTCGGGGCTGGTGCACCGCACCAAGGCGCGTCGCGCCGGCAATGCCGCCGGTGCGGCGGACCAGGCGCTGCAGCCGCAATAGCTGGCGCCGCGCCTCAACTCAATAGAGCATCGCCCGCGACACCACCGCCACCAGCGGCTTGCGGATGGCGCGCTCCACGCCGGCATGCAGGTGCAGCGGGCGGAGCAGCATCTTGACCGTCATCTCGATCGGCAGGTTGCGCCGGATCACGGCGCTCACCCGGGAGTTGAGCTTGCGCACGTCCCGTTGCGGGATATCCTCGGTGCCGCGCTCGATGCGTAGCACGTTGCGCAGCGCGATCTCCGCGTCTTCGTTCTTGATTTCCAGCAAGCGGCGCACCAAGGCGCCCAATACACGCAGGCGGCCGAGCCGTTCCACGCCATTGAAGGTGTTGAAGTAGCGGTAGAAGTGCTTGTAGTGGCGCACCTCGTCATCGGCGATGCGCCGCGTCAGGTTGCGCAGCACCGGCTCGTCGCTGGCTTGCTCCAGGGAGCGGTAAAGGGCAGCGGTGCCAGTCTCGACCACGCAGCGCGCGGCCATCTCAAGGGCTTTCGTGGGCTCGAATTTGTCGATCGAGCAGGTATGGCGGTATTCCTCGAAGAACCGCGCATAGCCGCGCTCCCAGTCGAATTCGGGCCAGACATGTTCCACATAGCGCCGCAGGGCCAGGCCGTGCTGCAGCTCCTCCGCCTCCCAGTGTTCGGACAGCCAGCCGGAAGCCTCGGGATTGGCGGCGTAGTAGTTGGCCAGGTTGCCAGCGTACGTGTCCGAGCCGCTTTCGACAAAGGAGGCCGACACCAGCAGGTAGAACAACTCCCGATCGGGCCGGACAAGGGCGGTGTCGATGGCCTGGAAATCGATGTCGCCCAAGGACCATGGTGGCGTTTTAGGCACATTCACGGCATCGTGGCCGGGCAAGCTGCTGTCTGATATCGCCGGTGAGAAGGCGGTCATGCTGGACACTCCCAGAAGGGTCGCGAAGCCGGGCTCCGCGTTGGCCGGTGGCAGCCATTGCGCCGGTGACGGGCGGCAGGGGCAATGGGCCTCAAGGATCACGCTGACAATAAGAGACTAGCACTAACCCTTGGAAGTTTCCCGCTGGTGCCAAGAAAGGCGAGGACGTCAAGCGCAGGGTGGTGGTCTTTCGCCGCATGGCAGCATCGCCGCAAGTGTGGGGCGTGAACCGCACGGGGTGTATCGGAAGCGGCGCAAACCCACAGGGGAAATGGCTCGCGCTTAGCCCGGAAAGCGCCCGGACGCCGAAGGTGCGATGGTATGATTAGCGCCATCTATCGGGCACAAGAGAGAAGGCATGGGGCGCAACCGGCACGCGTCGGCCCCGCTTCTCGTTGGGGCCCGGCTCTCCTGAACGTTGCATTACGCTAGATACCCCACGACCAACCGTGCGACTGTCCTCGATCAAGCTGGCGGGCTTCAAGTCCTTCGTCGATCCCACCAATTTTCAAGTGCCCGGCCAACTGGTCGGCATCGTCGGTCCCAACGGCTGCGGCAAATCGAACATCATCGATGCGGTGCGCTGGGTGCTGGGCGAGTCGCGCGCCTCCGAGCTGCGCGGCGAGTCCATGCAGGACGTGATCTTCAATGGCTCCACCGCGCGCAAACAGGCTGGCCGCGCCAGCGTCGAACTGGTGTTCGACAACCCTGAGGGGCGCGCCGGCGGGCAATGGAGCCAATACGCCGAGATCGCCGTCAAGCGGGTGCTGACCCGCGACGGCACGTCCTCCTACTACATCAACAACCAGGCCGTGCGCCGCCGCGATATCCAGGACATCTTCCTGGGCACCGGCCTGGGGCCGCGCGCCTACGCCATCATCGGGCAGGGCATGATCTCGCGCATCATCGAGGCCAAGCCCGATGACATGCGGATTTTCCTGGAAGAAGCCGCAGGGGTGTCCAAATACAAGGAACGCCGCCGCGAAACCGAGAACCGCCTGTCCGACACGCGCGAGAACCTGACCCGCGTGGAAGACATCCTGCGCGAGCTCGGTACCAACCTGGACAAGCTCGAAGGGCAGGCCGAAGTGGCCCAGCGCTTCAAGACCTTGCAGTCCGATGGCGAGGAAAAGCAGCACCTGCTGTGGCTGCTGCGCAAGCGCGAGGCCCAGGCCGAGCAGGAGCGGCACACGCGTGCCATCGAGCAGGCGCAGATCGACCTGGAAGCGCAAACCGCGCAACTGCGCCACGTCGAGGCCGAGCTCGAGACCATGCGCGCCGCGCATTACGCTGCCTCGGACAATATGCACACCGCGCAGGGCGGCTTGTACGAGGCCAATGCCGAAGTCAGCAAGCTCGAGGCTGAGATCCGCTATGTGGTGGAGTCGCGCAACCGGGTGCAGGCACAGATCGCCGCACTGACGGCGCAGCGCGAGCAGTGGCAGGGCAAGGCCGAGCAGGCTACCGATGGCCTGGCGCAGGCTGAGGAAGAGCTGGCGGTGGCCGAAGGCCGCACCATCGAAGCCCAGGAGGCCGTCGCGCACAAGACCGATGAGCTGCCCACGCTGGAAGCCCAGTGGCGCGATGCCCAGGTGCTCTCCAACGAGCAGCGCGCCAGCATCATGCAGGCTGAGCAGGCGCTCAAGCTGGAGGCCGCGCAGCAGCGCAGCGCCGACCAGATGCTGCAGCAGCTGGAGCAACGCCGCGAGCGCTTGTCCGGAGAAGAAAAGGGGCTGGACCGCCCCGATGAAACCCGCCTGGAAGAGCAACGCGCCGAACTGGCCGAGCAGGAAGCCGTGCTGGAAGAGGCGCAGGCCATCCTGGCTGACTCCGCCGACAGCGTGCCGCGCCTGGATGGCGAGCGCCGCAGCGCACAGGAACGCGTGCAGCGCGAGGCCGCCGCGATCGGGGCGCTGGAAGCGCGCCTGGCCGCGCTAAAGCAGTTGCAGGAAAACGTGCAGACCGAAGGCAAGGTGCAGCCCTGGCTGGCCAAGCACGGCCTGGCCGAGTTGCCGCGCCTGTGGAAGAAGCTCCATATCGAGCCGGGCTGGGAAAGCGCGCTGGAATCCGTGCTGCGCGAAAAGCTCGGCGCGCTCGAAGTCTCCAACCTGGACTGGATCAAGTCCTTCCTGTCCGACGCGCCGCCCGCCAAGCTGGCCTTCTACTCGCCGCCGCCGGCCGCGCGCCCGCAGGAAACCCCCGCCGGCATGCGTCCGCTGATGGCGCTGGTGCAGATCACCGAGCCCGGCATCCGGGCCGTGATGCAGGACTGGCTGGCCGATATCTACACCGCAACCGACATGGCGTCGGCGCTGGGCCAGCGCGCCACGCTGCCGGAAGGCGCGTCGTTCGTCGTGGCCGAGGGCCACCTGGTGGGCCGTAGCTCGGTCCACCTCTATGCGGCCGATTCCGAGCAGGCCGGCATGCTGGCCCGCGAGCAGGAAATCGAAAACCTGCAGAAGCAGGCGCGCGCCCAGCTGCTGCTGTCCGACGAAGCCAAGAGCCAGGCGGTCCGCGCCGAAGCTGCCTACACCCAGGCCAGCGCCGCGCTCACCGAGGCCCGCGGGCGCAGCGAGCAGGCCACACGCCGCGTGCACGCGCTGCAGATGGATGTGCTCAAGCTGTCGCAGGCCATGGAGCGCTACGCCGCGCGCAGTGGCCAGATCCGTGAGGAACTGGCCGAAATCGCCGCGCAGATCGAAGAGCAGCGCGCTATCCGCGCCGAGTCCGAAGCCAGCTTCGAGCAGCACGACGCCGCGCTGGCGGAGATGCAGTCCACGCACGAAGACCACCAGATGGCCTTCGAGGCGCTGGACAGCAAGCTGTCATCGGCGCGGCACCAGCTGCGAGATTTCGAGCGCGCGGCGCAGGAAGCGCTGTTCGCCGAGCGCAACCTGGCTAACCGCATCGACGAGCTGCGCCGCAATATCCAGACCGCGGGCGACCAGTCCGAGCGTCTTGCCCAGTCGCTGGAAGATGCCCGCGTCGAGCTGGAAACCATCAATGAGCAGACCGCTCACACCGGCCTGCAGGATGCGTTGGAGCGCCGTGCCGAGAAGGAAGAAAAACTCCAGCTCGCCCGCACCGAGCTGGACGCGCTGTCGGCGCAGTTGCGCCAGTACGACGACCAGCGCCTGGCCGCCGAGCGCAGCCTGCAGCCGCTGCGCGACCGCATCACCGAGTACCAGTTGAAGGAACAGGCCGCGCGCCTGAACCAGGAGCAGTTCAGCGAGCAACTGACGACCGCCGAGGTGGACGAGGCCACGCTGGCCGAGAAGCTCACGCCCGATCTCAAGCCCTCCTACCTGCAGGGCGAGGTCACCCGCCTGAACAACGCCATCAACGCGCTCGGGCCGGTGAACATGGCCGCGCTGGATGAACTGGCGGCGGCGCGCGAGCGCAAGACCTTCCTCGATGCGCAGTCGGCTGACCTGATCGACGCCATCACCACACTGGAAGACGCGATCCACAAGATCGACCAGGAAACCCGCGCGATGCTGCAAGGGACCTTCGACCAGGTCAACCATCACTTCGGCGAGCTGTTCCCGTCACTGTTCGGTGGCGGGCAAGCCAAGCTGATCATGACCGGCGACGAAATCCTCGACGCCGGCGTGCAGGTGATGGCGCAGCCGCCGGGCAAGAAGAACTCCACGATCCACCTGCTGTCGGGCGGTGAGAAGGCCCTGACGGCCATCGCGTTGGTGTTCGCCATGTTCCAGCTCAACCCGGCGCCGTTCTGCTTGCTCGACGAGGTGGACGCGCCGCTGGACGATGCCAATACGGAGCGCTACGCCAATATGGTGGCGCGCATGTCGGACAAGACCCAGTTCGTCTTCATTTCCCACAATAAAATCGCAATGGAAATGGCACACCAGTTGATTGGCGTGACGATGCAAGAGCAAGGTGTATCGCGTATCGTCGCCGTGGATATGGACGCAGCGCTCTCGATGGCGGAGGCAGCATGACGCTCCAGACCGCCCTGATCGTTGCAGGCATTGTCCTGCTGCTGCTGGTAGTCGCCTACAACCAGTGGCAGATCCGCAAGGCGCGCCGCCCGCGCGCGCTACAGCCCGAAGATGACCTGCCGCCGATGCGCGAGCCGGTGGTAAGCCCGGTGGTCAAGCCGGAAGTCAGCGCCAAGCTGCACGAGCCATTGCCCGAGCATCAGGTCGAGCGGCGCGAGCCCACGTTGTCGGCTTCGCCGCTGGACGCCGCCGCCGTGGCGGCTGGCATGGCCGCGAGCTCGGCGGATGCCGACGAAGCCCTGGCGGATGAAGTTGCCATCGCCGCGGCGCCGTCCTCGGCCCATGCGGCTGCCGGCAAGCCCGTGCATGCCGAGGAGGCCGGGTCTGCCGGGCTCGCCGAATCGAATGACGCTGCGGACCATGAAGAAGATGCAGAACACGCAGAACACGCGGAACGCGCCGAACCGATAAAAGCCAGGCAAGAGGCCGCGCCTGCCCAAGCAGCGCAGCCAGAGCCCGTCGCGCTCGATGGCCAGCCCACGCCGGCCGTCATCGATCCGCTGATCGACTGCATCGTGCCGCTGCACCTGGAGCGCAAAAGCTCGGGCGATCGCATCCTGCCGCTCACCGGCCGCCTGCGCCGTGCGGGAACCAAGCAGGTGCACATCGAAGGCCTGCGCAGCGAAGCCAATGCGTGGGAGCCGGTCACCGCCGGCCATCAGTACGAAGACCTGCAGGTAGCGGTGCAGCTTGCCAACCGCGGCGGGGCGCTCAATGCGCTCGAGTTTTCGGAGTTCATCAATGCGGTGGAAGCGTTGGCCGAAGCGCTCGACGCCTCGGCCGAACTTCCCGACATGGCCGAGACGGTCGCCAACGGCCGCGAGCTGGATGCGTTTGCCGCCAGTTGCGATGTGCAGCTTGGCGTCAACGTGATTTCCGACGGCGCGCCGTGGTCGGCCGCCTATGTGCAGACGGTGGCGACCCAGGACGGGCTGGTCCTGTCGCGCGACGGCACTCGCTTCACGCGCTATCAGGCCAACGCCGAGGGCGTGCAGCGGGCGCTGTTCACGCTGCAGTTCGGTGATACCAACTTCCTGCGCGATGACCTCACGGCCAAGGCCGGCCGCCAGATCACGCTGCTGCTCGATGTGCCGTCCGCGGCGCAGGCGACCAAGCCGTTCAAGACCGTGTGCGAGTATGGCTACAGCCTGGCGCAGCGCATGGGCGCGCAACTGGTCGACGACAATATGCGGCCGTTGAGCGAATCGTCCTTCGTCGCCATCTTCGGCCAGCTTCAAACACTCTACGACAAGCTGGAAGCCCGCGGCATGCCCGCGGGCTCGCCGGTGACGCTACGTTTGTTCAGTCTCTGATACGCCAGTTCGGCATCGACGATAACGACGACAACGGATTCAGTCCTTCAGCATGAGCACCAAACCAGAAGGTGCGGCGGCGCAAGCCCCCGCGCCTGTCAGCGATTCTCCCGCCGCGCGTGCCGACTGGCTGCGCGCCGAGCTGGAGCGCCACAATTACCAGTACTACGTCCTCGATGCGCCGTCGGTGCCCGATGCCGAGTACGACGCGCTGTTCCGCGAATTGCAGGACATCGAGGCCAGGCATCCCGAATTGCAGACACCTGAGTCGCCCACGCAGCGCGTGGGCGGCCAGCCGCTGTCGGCCTTCGATACGGTACGCCACGCCATCCCGATGCTGTCGCTCAATAACGGCTTCGAGGATGAGGATGTGCTGGCCTTCGACCGTCGTTGCGCGCAGGGGCTGGGGCGTGCCGCCCCCGCCGAGGGCACGGCCGACCTGTTTAGCGCCGCCGAGGCGGTGGAGTATGCCTGCGAGCTGAAGTTCGATGGCCTGGCCATGTCCTTGCGCTACGAGGCCGGCCGGCTGGTCCAGGCCGCCACCCGCGGCGACGGCGAGACCGGCGAGGACGTGACCGTCAACGTGCGCACCATCAAGGCGATTCCGCTGCGCTTGCGCGGCGCGGCGGAGGCCTTGCCGGCGGTGCTGGAAGTGCGCGGGGAAGTCTTCATGTATCGCCGTGAATTCGACAAGCTCAATGTGCGGCAGGCCGAGGCCGGGGAAAAGACCTTCGTCAATCCGCGCAATGCCGCCGCCGGCAGCCTGCGCCAGCTGGATCCGCGCATCACCGCCAAGCGTCCGTTGTCGTTCTTCGCCTACGGGCTGGGCGAGCTGCAAGGCGCGCCGCGTCCCGAGACGCACAGCGCCATGCTCGACTGGTTCGCCGGGCTTGGCATGCCGGTCTGCACGGAGCGCGAAGTCGTGCGGGGTGCGGACGGCTTGCTGAGCTTCTATCGCGGAGTGGGCGAGCGGCGCGCGGCGTTGCCCTACGACATCGACGGCGTGGTGTACAAGGTCAACGCGCTGGCCGAGCAGGAGCGCCTTGGCTTCGTGTCGCGGGCRCCGCGCTTCGCGCTGGCGCACAAGTTCCCGGCCCAGGAAATGACCACGGTGGTCGAGGACATCGAAGTGCAGGTCGGCCGCACCGGCGCCATCACGCCGGTTGCGCGGCTGGCGCCGGTGTTCGTGGGCGGCGTGACGGTGACCAATGCCACGCTGCACAACGAGGACGAAATCCGCCGCAAGGACGTGCATATCGGCGATACCGTGATCGTGCGGCGCGCGGGCGACGTGATTCCCGAAGTGGTGGCGGTGGTGCCGGAGCGCCGGCCCGCCGACGCACGTGCCTTCGTCATGCCCACCGCATGCCCGGTGTGCGGATCGCACATCGAGAAGCTGGAAGGCGAGGTGATCGCGCGCTGCACTGGCGGGCTGATCTGCGCGGCTCAGCGCAAGCAGGCGCTGCTGCATTTCGCGCAGCGCCGCGCCATGGATATCGAAGGCCTGGGCGACAAGGTGGTCGAGCAACTGGTCGACATGGCGATCGTGCACACGCCGGCCGATCTCTACAAGCTCGGCGTCGCCAAGCTGGCCGCGCTGGACCGGATGGCCGACAAGTCGGCCACCAACCTGGTGGCAGCCATCGAGGCGTCGCGCGAGACCACGCTCAACCGCTTTATCTTCTCGCTAGGCATCCGCCATGTGGGCGAAGCAACGGCCAAGGACCTGGCCAAGCATTTCGGCAAGCTCGATGGGCTGCTGGCCGCCGACGAGGCCGCCCTGCTCGAGGTCAACGACGTGGGGCCGGTGGTGGCGCAATCCATCGCCAACTTCCTGGCCGAGCCGCACAATGTGGAAGTCATCGAGCAACTGCGTGCCGCTGGCGTGCACTGGCCGGAAAGCGAGCCGGCGGAGCGCGCCGCGCCCGCGCCGCTGGCCGGCAAGACGTTCGTGCTGACTGGCACGCTGCCCACGCTGTCGCGCGAA
This sequence comes from Cupriavidus sp. 05L411, assembly GCF_056398045.1. Classification (NCBI taxonomy): domain Bacteria; kingdom Pseudomonadati; phylum Pseudomonadota; class Betaproteobacteria; order Burkholderiales; family Burkholderiaceae; genus Cupriavidus; species Cupriavidus sp. 05L411. Next base: position 257,559 of record NZ_JBFTOQ010000006.1, read on the forward strand.
GACGCCAAGGAAAAGCTGGAAGCGGCCGGCGCCAAGGTGGCCGGCTCGGTGTCGAAGAAGACCGACTATGTGGTGGCTGGCGCGGAAGCCGGCAGCAAACTGGAAAAGGCCGAGGCGCTCGGCGTGCCCGTGCTGGACGAGGCCGCCTTGCTGGCCTTGCTGGCCGAGCTTAATACCGGAGATCAAGCATGATCCGTGACATTCTCAAGATGGGCGACCCGCGCCTGCTGCAGGTAGCGCGCCCTGTCACGCGCTTCAACACGCCCGAATTGCGCATCCTGATCGACGATATGTTCGACACCATGGATCACGCCAACGGTGCTGGCCTGGCCGCGCCGCAGATCGGCGTGGACCTGCAGGTGGTGATCTTCGGCTTCGACCGCAATCCGCGCTATCCCGACGCCCCCACCGTGCCCAAGACCGTACTGATCAATCCTGAGCTGACGCCGCTTGGCGAGGAGCAGGATGAAGCCTGGGAAGGCTGCCTGTCGGTGCCTGGGCTGCGCGGGGTGGTGCCGCGTTTCACGCGCCTGAAGTACACCGGCTTTGACGTGATGGGCGGGCGCATCGAGCGCGTTGCCGAGGATTTCCACGCGCGCGTGGTGCAGCATGAATGCGACCACCTGCAGGGCATCCTCTATCCCATGCGGGTGAGGGACTTCACGCGCTTCGGCTTTACCGATGTGCTGTTCCCCGAGCTGCCTCCCAATAGCGACGACTGACTGGCGACGACTGGCTGGCAACGACTGATCAGCGATTGCCCTGGCGGCGATGGCGTGCCGCGATGCGGTGGGTCAGGGCGACCAGTGCCGCGCAGGCAGGATTGTCGTCTCGCTCCCGGTAAGCCAGTGTCAACGGCGCGCGCAACTGGTCGGCTTCCTCCATGCGGCGGTAAGCCACGCCGTGCGGGTTGAGCCCGGCCATCGAGGCCGGTACCACGGTCACGCCGGCGCCGGCGGCTACCAGGTTAAGGTTGCTCAGCATGCGCTCGACTTCCGCGCCCACACGCGGTGTGAAGCCCAGCCGCTCGCACACCTTCAGCAGATCGCCATACATGCCCGGCGCGCCCGGGCGCCGCACCAGGATGAACGCATCGTCTGCCAGCGCGCGCAGCGAGATGGCTTCCTGGGCTGCCGCGTGGGCCGGCGCGCCGCGCTTGCGCAGCAGCGGATGGTCCAGTGGCAGCGCAATCACCATTTCCTCTTCCAGCAGCAACTCGAAACGCAGGCCTTCGGGGCGTCCCACCGGCGCACGCAGCAGTGCGACATCGAGCGTGCCCGCAGTGAGTTGCTCGATGACCTCGGCGGCGTTGTTCTCGCTGAGCTTGAGCGCGATGCCGGGAAAGCGGCGGCGGCAGGCGCGCAGGACCTCGGGCGTCAGCTTATGCGCGGCTGCCGAGCTGGTGAATCCCACCGATAGCATGCCTTCCTCGCCGCGCGCCATGCGCTGCATGCGCTGGCGCGTCTGGTCCAGGCGCGCGAAGATGTCTAGCGCGTCGGTACGCAGCGCGTGCCCGGCGGCGGTGAGCGCCACACCGCGCGGCTGGCGCTCGAACAGGATCACGCCCAGCTCCGTCTCGAGCGCCTTCAACTGTTGCGATAGCGGAGGTTGCTGGATGCCGAGCTGCTCGGCGGCGCGCGTGATGTGGCCGGTTTCGGCTACCGCGAGAAAGTAGCGAAGGTGTCTCAGTTCCATGGTGTCCTTGCGGGCCGGGCGCCGTAGAAAGCATATCTTTTAGATATGCATTTCCACTGTGGCATATATTTTACATCCAGGTCGCGGCGGCCTAGGATGATACGGCTTTACGAACGAAAACACGGGCGCGCGCGCCAGGCGGCACGCCGCATCGAGCACCGGGAGACAGGATATGAAGACATTTCGCCTTGCGCGTTTCGCATCGATCGCACTGATTGCGCTAGCCGCGGCGGCCCAGTTTGGCTGCGCCGCCCCAGGCGCGGACAGTGCCGCGAGCGCGAAGCAGGCCGCGCCGGCGCCCGGCACGGCGCCGCAAGCTGCTGCGCCCCAATGGCAGCGGGTCAGGCTCGGCATGGGCGCTGGCGCCTACGATTTCCCGGTCTACGCCAACCATCCGCTGGACGCGGACCTGCGCGGCATCCGCGAGGTGATCTTCGTCCAGCACGGGCTGCAGCGTAACGGCGACGACTACTTCGCGGCCGGCGCGGCGCTGCTCAAGCAGACCGGGCGCAATCCCGACGAGGTGCTGCTCATCGCACCGAACTTCCCCGGCACGCCGGATGCGGCCAAGGGCAAGCATTTCGACGGCATGCCGATATGGAGCGTGCAGGGCTGGATGAGCGGGGAGGGTGCGGTCAACCCGCCGTTCTCGGTCAGCTCGCTGCAGGTGCTGGACGACCTCGTCGGCATGGTGACCAACAAGGCCCGTTTTCCCGCGGTGACCCGCGTGACGGTGGCCGGCCACTCGGGTGGCGCGCAACTGGTGCATCGCTATGCGGTGCTGAACAATGTCGACGAACGTATCCGCGCGGGCGGCATCGATCTGCGCTACGTAGTGGCGAATCCCTCGTCGTATCTGTATTTCACGCCGGAGCGCCCACGCGGCAAGGGCTTTGCGCCCTATGACACGGCTATTTGCGCGGACTACGACAAATACCGCTACGGCATGCGCGACATGGTGCCCTATGCGCGCGGCGCGACCGGCGATGCGCTGTTCCGCCGCTATCTTCAGCGCCAGGTGACCTACCTCGTGGGCTCGGAAGATAACGACCCCAACCACCGCGTGCTCGACAAGGCCTGCGGCGCCGAGGCTGAAGGGCCGACCCGGCTGGAGCGCGCGCGCGGCTACCTGCGCTACGCGCAGTACCTTGCCGCGCCGATGGGCAGCCAGCGCCCGCCGGTGCGTCATCAGGCGTTCGAGGTGGTTGGCGTCGGGCACAACCAGCACCGGATGCTTGGCTCGCAATGCGGCGCCAAGGCAGTGTTCGGGCTGGCGGAGACGGCCAATGCGGAAGGCGCGGCTTGCCGTGCGCCGCAGCTGTGAAGCGATTGGCGCAGGGCAGGGCGCCCGCCTGAGGCATGGCTTGAGGCATTGGCTATGCGAGGCCGCCGGGTTTGTCCTGGCGGCCAGACCGGGCAAGCGGTGCTAGGGTGTCGAGTGCCACGTGCCTGGCCATGGCGCGGCGCGTGGCATCACGCGATCGAGCCGGTGGGTATGCGGCTCGGCAGATGCGCGCTGGTGGCCATGGCGGCCGCCAGCTTGCTTTTTCGCCTGGCGCTCAGAACTTCTCGAAGGCGCCGAGGAAGCGCCACTGGCCCACCGGCAGGTCGCCCAGCACGATGCGGCCCATGCGCACGCGCTTCAGGCCCACGACCCGCAGGCCAACCTGTTCGCACATGCGGCGGATCTGGCGTTTCTTGCCTTCGCGCAGGACGAAGCGCAATTGCTCCTCGTTCTGCCAGCTCACCTTGGCCGGCTTGAGCGCTTCGCCATCCAGCGACAGGCCGTGGCGCAGCTTCTCGATCAGTTCCACCGGGAACACGTGCGAGATGTCGCGCTCGACCAGGCCTTCCGGCGAATCCCAGCTCACCCGCACCAGGTATTCCTTCTCGACGGTCGAATCCTCGCCGATCAGGTGGCGCGCCACGCGGCCGTCCTGGGTCAGCACCAGCAGGCCGGTGGAGTCGATGTCGAGCCGGCCGGCAGGTGCCAGGCTCTTGCGCTGCCACGGGGCAAAGCGCTTGCGGGTGGGGTCCAGCTCCCACTGGTTTTCCGGCGCGAACAGCACGGCGGCGGGCTCGTAGCCATCTTCGGCCTGGCCCGACACGTAACCGACCGGCTTGTGCAGCAGCACGGTCACGCGTTCGCCTTGCTCGGAGCGTGCAGCCTGGTGGATCTCGATATTGGCGTCCGGGCTGATGCGCGAGCCCAGTTCGGTGACGGGCTGGCCGTCGACCAGTACCCAGCCGCGCGGAATCCATTCATCGGCTTCGCGGCGCGAGCACAGGCCGAGTTCCGACATCCGCTTGGACAAGCGCACCAGGCCATCCGAGCTGGGCTGGGGCGCGTTCTGTATGGGTGCAGCACGTTCCGTACGTTCCGCACGGGCGCCCTGGTAGTCACGCTGGCCGGCATCGCCGGCGCGGCGCGGACGGTCATTGTCGCCACCGTGAGCGGGACGGCGAGGGCGGTCGTCGCCCTGGCCTGCAAAGCGGCGCGGACGGTCCTGGCCTTCGCCGGGGCTGAAGCGGCGCGGACGATCGTTGCCTTCGCCTGGGGCGAAATTGCGTGGACGATCATTGCCTTCACCGGCAAAGCGGCGGGGACGGTCCTGGCCCTCGGCTGGGGTGAAACGGCGCGGACGGTCCTGGCCTTCGCCGGAGCCGAAATTGCGCGGGCGGTCGTTGCCTTCACCGCCAAAGCGGCGGGGCCGATCCTGGCCTTCACCCGGGGTGAAACGGCGCGGACGGTCCTGGCCTTCGCCGGAGCCGAAATTGCGCGGGCGGTCGTTGCCTTCACCGCCAAAGCGGCGGGGCCGATCCTGGCCTTCACCCGGGGTGAAACGACGCGGACGGTCCTGGCC